>NZ_JBFAIM010000004.1:0-268485 GCF_040654715.1 Nonomuraea sp. NPDC050643
AGCGGCGGCGGTGGCGCGCGCGCCACCCGTGCCCAGCAGCGGCAGCGCCGCACCTGCGCCGGCGACCAGCCCCGCGCGCCGCAGGAACTGCCGCCGATTCTGTCCCGAGGAAGTCTCTTCTTCGTGCATGGCCGGCTCCTGAGGATCGTGGCGATTTCAGCGGCCATCTGCACGGCAATGATCTTCCCCGGCGGTCGGGGCGCAGGAAATCCCGGGCAGAGGCCCGCGTCAGGAAATCAGCTCTGCGGTTTCCTCCGCGTTACCGTCGGCCTTTGGCCGCATCGTGGAGACGGTCCATGCCACAGCGGTCTTGAGCAGGCTTGTCACCAGTACGCTGCCCGAACCGTCACGACAGGTGGAACTCCTCGCCGTCGACGGGACGGACGACGACCGCGACCGTCTCACCCGGATACCAGGTGGAGCAGCAGACACATACGCTCAGCTTGAGGCCATCGGCTGCCAGAGCGCTGCTCGCCTCGGCTACCTCGTGCGGTCCCACCTCGTGGTAGGGCTCCATGGTGAACGCGACCAACCGTCCCCGGGCGTACCAGCCGCGCATGTGGTCGGCCATGTTGCCGGCCAGGCCATAGCACAACGCCGGATCGTCACCCCAGCGGCTGCGGTGAAGCCCGCCGAGCGGATCCTTGACGTAGCACGCGCAAAACGCACCGCCTTTGACCGTGATGCCGTACGTCGCGTACAGAAGCTCAAGCCGCTGCCGGGACATGACGGCAGCGGCCACCACCCGGCAGTCTTCGGCACCGAGTTGGTCGAGGTGCTCAGCGACGCGACGCAGCCCCGACTTGCTCGGGGCGCCCAGGCCGAAGCGGCTGTCGAAGGCTTGAGGGGACACGGGCGTCACGGTAGTGGCTCGCATGCGCCCACGTCAGGCGATGGCCTGGTTGTCCCCATGTGTTCCAGGAGCGCGGCCGGGGCCGGCCCTGTTCGGCCCCGGCCGCGCTCGTGCGGGTCAGCCACGAGCGGCGAAGACCGCCGCCGCGTCGCCCGTGACGAAAACGCTTCCTGCATCAGGAGGTTTCATGAAGACACCGGCGAGACCGGCGATTGCGGCGGCGGCCGCGTCGATATTCGCCTTGCAGGCCATGGGGCGCCCATCCCGCTCGTTGGGCGTTCTACGTCTGAGTGCCGACAGGGGAGGTGGAGGCGGACTTCGCGGCACTGGCCGGAATGGCGGTCAACGTCATGGTGGCCGCCGTCGCGGCGATGAGAATGGCCAGGGTTTGTGCGGGATTGCGTACCACAACGGGTCCTCTCGTGAATGCTTTCCGGAGGCCGGCAGGAAAGGCGCCGGTTATCCTCCGCGCCGAGAACGTGACCCGGCGCGTGAATGGGCGCTCAGACGGTCGGCCGTTGGCGCATCGAAGACCCTATGGTGATCCCCGCCGCCAGATAATCGCCACACGGACGCTACAGGGCGCAAGCGAAGAAGATCGACCGCCGTTCCTGACCCAAGAGATCAAGGCTGGTATCCGATGTGGCGCAGCAGAGTCCGCAGCCGACTCTCGACCTGTGCCGCGGTCACGTCTTCCGCGTGCTGGAGAAGGACGGATCCGATCGAGCTTGCCAGGATGTCCTGGATGACGCTGGGATCGGTGTCCGGTGGGAGACGACCGGCGTCGATGGCCTGCTGCGCGATGTGCGCCAGGGCGTCCAGCCGTGGCTGCAGGTAGCGCTCGGTGTAGGCGGTCACCAGCTTCGGGTGGTCGACCGAGGCGCCGATGACGCGGGCCATCAGCGCGCGGAAGCGGGGGCGGCTGAGCAGCTCGGCGATGGACGAGACGAGTTCGTCGATCGACTGCGCGCCTGGGGCGGTGTCCATATCCGGGGCGCGGGCGTGCTCCAACGCGGCCATGAGGAGGTCGTCTTTGGCTCGCCAGCGCCGGTAGACGGTCAGTTTCGCCACGCCGGCGCGTTGGGCGACCGCTTCGATGCTGGTGCCCGCCGCGCCGCGTTCGATCAGCAGGTCCAATGCCGCGTCCAGGATGGCGGCGTCGTTTTCCGGATCGCGTGGGCGGCCGTGGCGTTCTATGCGGGCCACAGCACCTGGTTCAGCCATGCCGTCAGTTTGTCGGGTGCCGGACGGTCACGCCAACCGATGTGCCCGTCGGGGCGGATCAGCACCACATCGTGCGAGTGCGGCTCTACCGGTGTGAGTGCGAGGACCAGGTCGGCGCCCAGTTGCGCCGCGGCGGCCTCGGCGTGGCGGGCGGCGCCCCGCTGATCGCCGGCGAGCACCACCCAGCGTCCGGAGATCGCGGCGTGCAGCGTGGTCCGGCCGCCGTCGAGACGCCGGCAGTCGAGGTCGGGCATCCGGTCGCCGGGACGCGGGCCGCGCATCCACCGGTGCGGGGCGGGGGCCAGTGGTCCGCCCCGGTAGCTGATGCCGAGTTGGGAGGCGGCCAGCCAGAGTCGGCGTTGCACCGCGGGCAGGCGTACGAGCGGCAGGACGACCTTGTCGCGCAGCAGGCGTTTCCACTCCTCGTGCGGCAGCATGATGTCCACGGCGGTGCTGGTGGCGCGCAGGACCTTGCGGGCCAGCGGCCGTCGTTCGCCCTCGTAGGTGTCGAGCAGCCGCTGGTCGCCCAGCGGACCTCGCCGACCGTGTCGAGGCCGACGCCGCTGCGGCGGGAGAACTCGCTCAGCACCCGCTCGCTGATCTCGCTTTCGGACAGCCGGTCCGGCAGGTCCGGCGGTGGCTCGGTGAACACCCGCCAGGTGTCGTCGGGCAGCGCGGTGACCGACAGCATGTGACCGGCGTCCATCCAGGTCGTGCTGCCGTTCTTGTCCAGCGGCCACTGGGCCCGTACGTCGACCATGAGCAGGCGTTCGAGGAGCTTGCGGCCGGGAAAGCCGATTGCGGCGAGTTTTGCGTACGGTGCTGTGCGCGCCGTCGCAGCCGATCAGCCAGTGGGTCTCGATGTGGTGTTCGGCGCCGTCGGCCGTCTGGACGGTGGCGGCGACGCTCGTCTCGTCCTGTCGGGCCTCCACCAGCCCGGTGCCCCACTCCACGTGGCCGCCCAGTTCGGCCAGTCGTTGCCGCATCGTCCCCTCGACGTCGGCCTGCGAGATCAGCAGCGCCTGTTTCGGCTGGTCGGCGACGGCTTGGCCGATGTGGAGCCGCAGTACGGTGCGAGATCCCTCGTTGTAGGACATGTTGAGCGAGGACTGGGAACGTTGCGGCAGGTCGCCGAGCGCGCCGACGCGTTCCAGGACCTCGACGCCGCGTGGTTGCAGGCCGAGGGCTCGGGAGGTGGTGGCGGGGCCGGGAGCGGCGTCGATGACGCGGACGGGGATGTCGTGTAATGCCAGGTGAATGGCCAGGGCAGCCCGGTGGGGCCGGCGCCCGCGATGAGTACGGCGTCGTACGTTTCTTGCCCCGACACCGCCGGTCCCGTCCGGCCGCACGCCCTCGTACGGGTGCTCGGAGATCCTCACCAGCGGGTCGGTCGCCGGTGCGGCGGTGACGGGTGCTGTGGCCTGAGTATTTGCCCGTGGCTCCTTACGGCAATGGCTCAGGACGACAATGCCCGGCGAATGCCCGGCGGATGTCCTGGCTGTGTTCATTCTGGCGAGGCAGCATCGAACGGCATGGGCACCAAGAATCGCCGCAGGTGTTCCCAGTGCGAAACCACAGGATGAACCAGTGGTCCGCGCAAGATCGAGAGGAGAGAAATGATCCGCAAGGCGCTCATCACAATGTTCTTCATGACGTTACTGGCCCTTTTTGCCGGCACGCTCCCCGCCAGGGCCGGCGTCGGCGAGTCGTCCTTCGCCGGTTCTTCCCCGACAACGACGAGCACGTCGCAGAATGCTTTGCTCGCCAGTTGCTCCACGACGCCGCCGCCGTGGTGGTACAACTACAGCACGGCGTTCACCGGCACCAACAACTGCAACAAGTGCATCGAGATGGGAAAAGTCTGGAACGCTAGCGGCTACCAGTCATATTGCTGGGAAGTCTCCGACTACCGGGTCGAGCTCTGGCTCTACCATCCATAGAAACTCACCTGACCCGGCATTGCGGCAGCGCCCGGCCGTTGTGGAACTCCAGCAGCCGGCGCGCCTGCCTGGGATTCGCTTTCTGGCCGGCGGCGGCCGCGTCGTCGGGGGAGTGCGTCAACGTAGGTGGCTTGCTGTCAGTGGGAAGCTTCCGAGGCGGCCTCGGCTTCTGCCGGCCGCGCGGGCCGGGGGCGGGGGTAGGGATCGCGGTCTTCGTCCAGGACGTCGGCGGCCGTGCGGATGATGAGCGGATCGGGTACGCCGACCACCTCGTGGTCCTTGTTGTCGTAGTCGAATCGGGTCAGGACGTGCCGGATCGCCTCGATGCGGGCGCGTTTCTTGTCGTTGCTCTTGATGACCGTCCAGGGCGCGTGGTCGGTGTCGGTGTGCTGGAACATGTCCTCTTTGGCGTCGGTGTACTCGTCCCACTTCTGGCGGGAGGCCAGGTCCATCGGGGACAGCTTCCAGCGCCGTACCGGGTCGATGGTGCGGATGATGAAGCGGGTGAGCTGCTCGCTGCGCGACACCGAGAACCAGAACTTGATCAGGTGGATGCCGTCCTCGACCAGCATCTGCTCGAGCATCGGCGCCTGCCGCAGGAACTGCAGATACTCCGGTGCGGTGCAGAACCCCATCACCCGCTCGACGCCGGTCCGGTTGTACCAGGAACGGTCGAAGAAGACCATCTCGCCGGTTGCGGGAAGATGGGAGATGTAGCGCTGGAAGTACCACTGGGCGCTCTCTCGCTCACCGGGCTTGTCCAGGGCCACGACCGCCGAGCCGCGAGGGTTGAGATGTTCGCGGAAGCGTTTGATCGTCCCACCCTTGCCCGCCGCGTCGCGCCCTTCGAAGAGGATCACCAACCGAGCTCCGGTTTCCTTGATCCAATATTGCAGCTTCACCAGCTCGATCTGGAGCTGTCGCTTGGTCTGTTCGTATTCCTGCCGGTCCATCTTGGTCGCGTACGGATAGTGCTCACGCCAGGTGTCGATGGGGTGACCATGACGGTCCACCAGAACCGGGTCGTCATCGTCGTCGTCGATCACTCGGAGGTTGGGAAGATCGTTGAGGAGCTCGCTGGAGGCCACCGTGCTCTCCCCGCGCCGGTCAGTGGCCAGGAGGCGGTTTCCGAGGGTGACGCCTGTGTCGTTGCTCGCGTTGTCCACGCCGCGCGCCTACCCTGAGCCCTCCACCCGACACGCGGGAGACAAGGTCTTCCCGCACCGGTCATTACTTGCTGTGCATGGAAGACGTCGTACGGTTGCGGTCGTGGCGGCGGACATCGCGTGGGTCGGCGTGGCAGTCTTCGGCGGATGCGTCCTGGCAGGGGGCTTTCGATGCTTCTGCTCGCTCCCGGAACGCCACTCGGCCGGGGACAGTCGATCATGCTGGTGATCGCGTATGGTCTGCTGTTGCTCGTATCCATATGAGCACCAGACCGCGAGGGGTCAGTTCCGCGCGTGCTCGCCGGAGTCGTCCAAGCGGGTGAACGCCTCGGTCACGGTGGGTGCCAGGTCCAGGCCGGCTGCTGAGATGTTGAGCAGATGGTGCCCGCCCGTGACGACGAACCGGCCGCCCGCGTTGCGGGCCTGGCGGGTGGCGGAGCGCAAGATGTCGAGTCCGGCGTCGTCCATCATGGTCAGCGCGCTGACGTCCGCGACCGCCACAAGTGGGACCAGAGTGGCGAGTGTGCTGGTGACGTACGTGCGCACGATGTCGACGGGCGTGCCGACGAGGGCGCCTTCCAACTGGATCAGCAGGACGTGGCCGCGGGTGCGGATCCTGATGGAGAAGTCGTTCTCGATCGGATCGACGGGCTGGACATCGGGCATTGAGGCCGGCTTTCGGGCAGGTGCCAGGGTCGTGCCGACCAGACTTCCCGGCTCACCTGTGGCGACCCTACCGCTTGCGCGCCTTGAAGGGGTGCGAAGCCGTAACGGTCAGTGAGTCGGGAGTCGCTCCTGGCGGTCAGGCGCTTGGTTCCCTGGCCTCACGACCATGCACGATCAGGGCGTACAGGACCAGCACGTCCACCGCGATGACGGCCAGGGACCACCATGGGTTGACCCCGATCCAGGTGAGCTGGGTCATCGCGTTCAGCATGACCAGTACTGCGGCGACCACGCGCGCCCACGGCTGGCCGACGCTCACGGCGAGTCCGGTCAGGAAGAGCACCACTCCGAAGATCAGGTGCAGCCATCCCCAGGTCGACACGTCGAAGAACAGGAGCCTCAGCGGAGTGCGAACGTAGACGTCGCTGTTCATGACCGCGTACAGGCCGCCGATGATGTTGAAGACGCCTGCTATGACCATGAGCATCCCGGCGAACCAGATCCAGCCGACCCAGCCGGTGACGTGTGATGTGTGACGGTAGGTCATCGAAGAACCCTCCCCCTGAGCTGCCTCTCGTCGGGGCTTCGGTCCCCATCCGGCCTCGATCGAGACGTGGTTCTCTTGTGTTGCTATCTACCCCCAACAGGGTGCGCAAAAGCGATATATAGCATCATAATATTCGTAACTTGGACATAACTCCATGATGGGCCGGGCGCCCAGCCGATGTCGACGACGCCGAGCGCGTCTTGATCGCGAAAATCGACACCCGCGGTGGGCATTAGCGATCACCCACCAGCGCTCGCCGGCGAACGCCCGTACCCGTTGTGCCCAGCCCAACGGGGACGACCACGCGTACACCTCGATCTTCGCGGCATCGCCCAGCGCCCGCAGGAGAAAGGCCAGGCCGAGCGCCGTGGCGGCGATGGCGTTGGCGGTTCGCGCGTGCGTCGTGAGCTGGGCGGTCAGAGCCGCGACGCCGGTGAAGGCCCACGGGCACAGGCCGGTCACCATCCCCAAGCGCACCGGTTCCTCATCGAAACTCGCCGACGCCGTAGAAACGAGGAAGGCCCTGATTCCTGGAGGGATCAGGGCCTTCCTTTGTGTGAACAACCAACGACTGTGCTGATCAGGCTAGCCGATCGGCCTGGCGTGGGGTCGGCTCCGGGCCAACGGGGCGTCTCGTCCCGCGTGGATCTCGAACACGGCTAGGTGTCCGCCGCCGTTCTCGCCGACCACAGCGTTGCGCCCCCACTCGTATCCCGGAACGTGAGGACTTCTATGAAATCGGACTGTAAGTGCAAGGAAGTCCTCTGCGCGTATACGAGCCGTCAGAGTTCTTCTGGTAGGCCTCGACGCAGAAGGCGCTTCCATTGGAGTAATTGCGGCCGATATTCCTGTAGTGGATGAGGGTGTGGGAGTTGTCGCGGTCGGAAGTATTGTATGCGAAGTCGGGGCCGAAGATGCGGAAGTGGCCGTAGAAGCTGAGTACTTGCCACATGTTGGTATAGGCCTGAATTTGGTCCACCCGGCCACCGCTTCCTGTGATCTTGACACAGGCCCAGCCGTTGCAGCCACTGTTCTCGGCGGCGTAGGCCGGTGCGGCGAGCCCCAGTCCGGCCACAAGCACCGACAGACATATTGCGAGACTCGCCAGGATCCTACTCGATCGATTCTTCATCGCCATCTCCATTTCTTGCCCTAAGCGCCATTGATGTCGGTCAGGATGAGTTCGAGCAGGCGCCTCCAATCATCAGGACCATGTCTTGACGGACTGGCAGCCCAAAGTCTGCCCATGGAAACCCGCCCGACATGGCCCTTCGTCGATTCGTAGGTGTAAGTATCGATCGCGGCTGGATGCCGAACCAGGACATTGACCGGACATTAACGAACCCTGTCAATGTCCGGTCAGGCCGAGATCGGCCGATCTCTGCGTGCCTGGGACTGGCGGTCGGCTCGCGTCCAGCGGCCGCCGATCTCGTGAGCGGCGCTCGGTAGGCGTTGATCGAGCCGGCTATCGCGGCGTTCTCAGGTCTTCAAGGTCGCGACGGCACGCCTCTGCGCTGGAGGCGGAAGCCGTCCGCTGCTTGACGGGGGTGGTGCGTGGGATAGACATGGATCGTGCTCGGGGCGATCTTCCTGGGCGGGGCAGCGTCGTGGGAGGCAGCAGGTGTTCCAGACCCGGCGTCCACTGGTCGGCAGAACGGCCGAGCTGGCCCACCTGTCCGGCCTCCTGGAGGCACGCAGGCAGTGGATCTTCGTGTTGCTGACCGGCGAGCCGGGTATCGGCAAGACCCGGATGCTGGGCGCGTTCGCCGACCTCGCGCGCGAACGGGACATCATGGCCATCACCGGACGGGCCACCGAGTTCGAGCGCAGCGCCCCGTACGGGATCGTGCAGGACGCGCTCGCCGACGCCCAGCAGCATCCCGACCTCGTCGGACACCTCGATGGGTTGCGCGCGCTGCTGTCGCAGGAGACCGGAACGGGTGACCTGGCCGGATGGGACCGTCACCGTCGCTTCCGCGAGATGCGTCAGGGCGTGGAGCGGATGGGCGGGTCGAGCACGCTGCTGGTCCTGATGGACGACGTGCAGTGGGCCGACGACGCCTCGGTGGAGGTGATCGACTACCACATCAGGCACCCGCCGAACACGAGCGCCGTGGTCGTGCTCGCCTGCCGTAGCGGCGAGCTGCCGCGAGGGCTGGCCCGTTCGCTGAGCTCGGCGAACGTTGTCGATCTGCCGCTCGGCCCGCTGTCGGCCACCGAGGCCGACAGCATGCTCGCCGGGCGGCTGTCCCATCCGGCAAGGCGGCGGCTGTACGAGCGCAGCGGCGGCAACCCGCTGTTTCTGGAGATCCTGGCCACGCTGCCGGACGTCCCGACCGGCGACCTGGCGCGGATCACCGGGGCGGGCGCCATCGACCGGTTGATCGTTGCCGAACTCGCCGGGCTGGGGCCGGCCCAGCAACTGGTGGCCCAGGCGGCGGCCGTGGCCGGTGAGGACGTGGACGTGGCGTTCGCGGGGGCCGTGTCCGGGCTGGATCCCGGGGCCGTCGAGTCTGCGCTGGATGAGCTGGTGCGCCGCAGGGTGCTCGGCACGGCGGGGCGGGCGCTGGTGTTCAGGCACCCGCTGGTCCGCGCGGCCGCGTACCAGCTTGGTGGGCCCGCTTGGCGGAGGGCGGCGCATCGCCGGGCGGCGGAGCACCTGTTCGCGCGGGGCGCCTCGGACGTCGGCTGCGCGGTGCACATGGAGCACGCGATAGGCGTGGGCGACGCGGCCGGGGCCGCGCTGCTCGTCTCGGCGGCGCGAGCAGTGTCGGCCAACGCGCCCGCGACGGCGGCGCGATGGTTCCGTGCCGCACTGGAGGCGTCGCCCGCTGATGCGACGCCGGAGCTACGGATGTCGCTCGCGGTGGCGCTCGGCGTGTCGGGGCGGCTGGAGGAGGCTCGCGCGCTGCTGCACGAGCTCGTACGGGAAGGGTGCGGTAACAGAGATCAGGCGGTGGAGCTGCTGTCCGGCATGCAACGCCTGCTGGGACGGCTGGAAGAGGCCAGGGCACTGCTGAGCGGCGAGCTGGTCCGGGCGGCCGACTCCGCGGACAGGCCTCCGCTCCTGGTGGAGCTGGCAGCGATCGACCTCTTGCAGGGCCGGTGGGACTCGGCGGCCGCCAACGCCTCGCAGGCCCTGAACCAGGCAGGCCAGGCAGGCCAGGCAGACCAAGGGGTGCGGGCGGGCGCGCGGAGATCTGGCCGGCTGGGGGTATCGGCCTCGGCCGTCACGCTGCTCGCGGTCGCCGAGTTGTACCGCTGCCGCTTCCCGGACGGATATCGCCTGCTCGCCCGCGCCAAGACGCTCGTGGACACCCTGACCGACCGCGAGCTGTGCGACGACCTCGGTGTCGTGGCACCTTTGGCGTGGGGAGAGTTCATCGCCGACCACCACGGCGACGCGCTGCGGCACCTGGCCCGCGGGTTGCAGGTCGCCCGTGACCATGGCCGCAGTTATGCCGTCCCGCTGCTGCACGCGGCGCGGGCCATGGTCCGATCCGCGCTGGGCGAGATCGAGGCGGCGCTGGCCGATGCCGAGGAGGCGGAAGAGATCGCCCGCCATCTCGGCAGTGCCGAGTTGCTCGCGTTCGCGCACGTGGTCAAGGTGCGGCCGCTGCTGTGGCACGCAGGCCCCGAGGCCGCCCTGCCGCTGGTGGAGGAGGTGCTGCACGGGCCGGGAATGCGCTCGGCGTGGTGGCGGGGCATCGCCGACGACGTGGTGTCGGAGGTGCTGATGGCGGCCGGTCGTACGCAGGACTGCCGACGGTTCCTGGCCGCCCGCGTCGGCGGCGATCCGTCGGGGCTCGGGCCGGGCGCGGCGAGCGTCTTCGCCCGGCGCGCGCGGGCGGAGGCGGCCTGCGGCGACGTGGTGGCGGCCGGGCAGTGGTACGAGCGGGCCGCCGCCGTCGTGGCCCCGGGGGCGCCGCCCACCCAGTCGGCCGCCGTCGAGGTGGCCCGGGCGGTGCTGGCGATGGCCGCGAACCGTCCGCACGAGGCGGAAACGGCGGCTGGTGCGGCCGTGGCGTTCCTGACCACGGCCAGGCTGCCCGTCGGTGAAGGTTTCGCCCGGATGCTGCTGGCGCAGGTGAGCGCCGCCGCGAACGACGCCGGCACGGCGCAGGAGCAGATCGGCCAGGCCAAGGCCCTGTTCACGCGGGTCGGCGCGCCGTGGCTGGCGGCGCAGGCCGGGCACGCGCAACTCGGCGTCGCGGCCCAGGGAGCGGGCGGCCGGCTGTCGGAGCGCGAACGCGAGATCGTCGATCTGGTCGGCGAGGGCCTGACCAACCGGCAGATCGGCGAACGGCTGTACCTGAGTCCGCGCACGGTCGAGACGCACCTGGCCCGGGTCTTCCGCAAGCTCGGCGTCAACACCCGCGCGGCCCTGGTCCGCCGGTCGGCCGGCCTGGCGTGAGTTCACCCGGACATCGTGGACCGGCGCGCCAGCCCGCGGGATCCGTCGAACGACGTACCCCCTTACGGGAGCGTCCGTGACATGACGGACCTTCCCGATTACGGGTCGGAGCCCCTTCGCCGATGAATGACCACGTGGTGAGAATGCGGACGGATCAACCGATCACCACGAACGAAAGGCATCCATGGGCATCCCCAGAAGACTGCTCACCGGGCTCCTCACAGCCCTCGTCGCCTTGACCGGCCTCGTCGTCGCATCACCGCCGGCCGGCGCCGACGTACTGGTCGCCGAGGCGTCGCTGCACTCGTGGCACGCCAACAACCAGAACAAGACCATCGACACCATGGTCAAGGTCTACGCCAGCGGCAACGTCTACGGGACCTCGACGGTCGAGTCGGGCGTCTATCTCACCGGTGTCCGCCTGTGCGCCAAGGCGCTGCTCCTCAACGTCGATGGCGTGGTCATCGGCGAGGCCGGCGGCGACTGCTGGGGCGTCAACGGCACCGCCTTCGGCTACTCCAAGCGCACGGAGAACTGGACCGGACAGGTCTCCCCGGCCATCGCCCAGCAGACGTACGCGGTGTCGATCGTGCACTGGAACAACGGCATCAACTGGAGCCAGGTTCTCGGCTTCGCCACCTTCATCTGGAACGTGTACAAGACGCTCAAGAGCGACGGCTCCGACGCCTCGGCCAACACCATCGTCCTGCCCGCGTACCAGCCCATCGAGTTCAGCGGCAACAACGGCGGCGGGGGCGGCGGGGGCGGCGGCAGCCCGCACAACCCCAAGCCGAACGATCCCTGACCGGACCATGACCCCTGGGTGGCGCGACGGCACGCTCGCGCCACCCCTCGGGTCGAGGAGTCAGCTGAAGGAGCGGCGGTAGGCGTGCGGGGTGACGCCGGTGATGCGTTTGAAGCGGTCGCGGAAGGCCGTGGGCGAGCCGAAGCCGACCTGGGCGGCGATGCGCTCGACGGAGTGGTCCGTGGTCTCCAGGAGGTGCTGGGATCGGCGGACGCGTGCCCGGTGCAGCCATTGGAGCGGGGTGCTGCCGGTCTGCTCGCGGAAGCGGCGGATCAGGGTGCGGGTGCTGGTTCCGGAACGGGCGGCGATGTCGGCGAGGGTGAGGCCGCGGGCGAGGTTGTCCTGCAGCCAGGTGAGCAGGGGTTCGAGGGCGGAGCCGTGAGGGGCGGGCGGGTGGTCGGGGACGATGAACTGGGCCTGTCCGCCTTCGCGTTCGAGTGGCATGACGGACAGGCGGGCGGCGTCGGCGGCGACGGCTGAGCCGTAGTCGCGGCGGATCAGGTGCAGGCACAGGTCCAGGCCCGCGGCGGCGCCGGCCGAGGTGAGGATCTGCCCGTTGTCGACGTACAGGACGTCCGCGTCTACGTCGATGTCCGGGTACGTGGCGGCCAGGAGATCGGCGGCGGCCCAGTGGGTGGTGGCCCGCAGGCCGTCCAGGAGGCCGGTTTCGGCCAGCGGGAAGGTGCCCGAGCAGATGGAGGCGATGCGGGTGCCGTTCCGGGCGGCGGCGCGCAGCGCGTCGCGGACGGCCGGCGTGAGCGGGACCGGTGCGGCGGTGCCGGGCACGATGATCGTGTCCGCGCCCGTGAGTCCGTCGAGGCCCCAGGGGGCGCGCAGGGTGAAGGCGCCGGCGTCGATCTCCGGTCGTTCGGCGCACACACGGATCCGGTAGCCGGGGTGCCCGCCGGGGAGCCGGGTGCGGGTGAAGACCTCGATCGGCGTGGACAGGTCGAAGGGGATGACCTGATCCAGCGCGAGAACGGCGACGGTGTGCATGGCCAGAAGGTACCGCCTCGCCGGACGGCGGACCTGCTCTCGATCCACCATCACCGCCGGTCAGCGGCCACTTTCCGGCGTTGGCACTATCCCGTTGGAGGGTGTCGGTTTTGCCACTGGGAGGGCGGGTGGCGGCCCCGTTACGGTCGAGCGGACCGGACTTCCGACACGCGAAGGACTCCTTCATGCACGCCCAGATCGTCTTGTTCGACGGCTTCGATCCGCTCGATGCCGTCGCCCCCTTCGAGGTACTGTCCGCCGGCGGCACCGCGTCCCCTGGGGCGGTGACCGTGGAACTGGTCTCCGCCGAGGGGCCACGCGACGTGGTCAGCGGCACCGGCGGACTGGCGCTGCGGGCCACGGCCGCGCTCGACCCCGGGCGTGCCGGGCTGGTCCTGGTGCCCGGCGCGGCGGGGCGTATCGGGGACCCCGGCGACCTGCCTGATCACGACGCCGGGGACGGACCGGCTCAGCCGGACGATTCCATCCCCGTGCTGCTGGGCCGTACGCTGACGACCGAGTTGCCCGTGTTGCTGAAGGCCGCGATGGACAATCCCGAGGTGACGGTCAGCGCCGTGTGCGGCGGCTCGCTCGTCCTGGCCATGGCCGGCCTGCTGGAGGGACGCCATGCCACCACCCACCACCTGGGCCTGGACATGCTCGACGCCACCGGCGTCCACGCGGTGCGCGCCCGCGTCGTCGACGACGGTGACCTCGTCACCGGCGCCGGCGTCACGTCCGGGCTCGATCTGGGCCTGTACCTGCTGGAGCGCGAGGTGGGCCCGCGGATCGCGCACGCCGTCGAAGAGCTGTTCGCCTATGAGCGCCGCGGCACCGTCTGGCGGAACGCGGGCCCCGAGCCCGTCCGATTCTGACCCCTCCTCACCGTTAGGAAGTACAGCAGCATGTCCGTCGAAGGCACCTGGGACCTGTCCATGTCCACCCCGATCGGCAGGATCAAGGCCGTGGCCGAGTTCCGGCGCGAGGATGGCGCCCTCATCGGGACCGCCCGCGGGACCGGGGAAGAAGTAGCACTCAACGACGTCGTGCTCGACGGCAACCGGCTCACGTGGAAGCAGGCCATCACCAAGCCCATGCGGCTGAACCTGGACTTCGTCGTCACGATCGACGGCGACACCCTGGCGGGAACCTCCAGGGCGGGACGCCTTCCCGCGTCGAAGGTCACCGGCGAGCGCCGTCACGAGCCGAAAACACCCTGAGGTGACGCCCCGGCCGGCGAACAGCCGCAGGCCGACCAGGGACGGGTACGGCGGCCGCGCCGGACCGGCATGACATCGAGGGGCCGGGCCCGGGGAGCTCAGCGCCATGCTGATGACGTGGACGAAAGTGCCGGCCATGTCCGGCTCCCAGCGCCGCCCCACGTTCGCCGCCGACCACGCCGCGGCGTCCCAGCCCTCGGTCGACACACCTTGTCCGGTCAGCGATGAGACGAACTGCACCACAACAAGATCAGCGCCAGAGCCGGTTCTTGGCAGATGTCAGTGCGGGTGACACTCCGTCGGTACGGGTGCGGCGCTGAGCCGCGAGGACGCGCTGACAACGGTCGGCGAAGCTGTCAGCGGATGAGCAGTGAGCTGTCAGCGGGGTTTCTGAGAGTAGGGCCATGACGAACAAGCACCTTTCGGTCCTCATCTCCGGCGCCGGCATCGCAGGGCCCGCCCTCGCCTACTGGCTGGCCCGCTCCGGTGCCACGGTCACCGTGGTGGAGAAGGCCCCGGTCCTGCGCGCCGGTGGCCAGGCCATCGACTTCAAGGGCGAGACCCACCTGGAGCTTCTGCGCCGCATGGGCATCCTGGAGGAGGTCGAGCGTCGCCAGACCGGGGGCATCGACCAGACGGTCATCGACTCGTCCGGCAAGCGGATCGCGGTCATGCCGGGCTGGTTCACCGGCGGCACTCTGGAGATCGGCCGCGGCGACCTGGCGGAGATCCTCTACGCGCGCACTCGTGACACGTGCCGGTACGTCTTCGGCGGCTCGATCACCTCGCTGACCGAGACCGCCTCGGGCGTCCAGGTGACGTTCGAAGCGGATGCCCCGCGGACCTTCGACGTGGTCGTCGGCGCGGACGGCATCCACTCCAAGGTGCGCCGCCTGGCCATCGGCCCGGAGTCGGACTACGTCAGGCACATGGGTCACTACTACGCGCTGGTGGACATGGAGCGTGTCGTGGACGAGCCGGTGATGTACAACGAGCCGGGCAGGCTCGTGTCCATCGGCGGTCCCAAGTCACCCGCCTTCTTCTGCTTCGCCTCGCCTGAGCTGACCTACGACCGCTACTCGGCGGCGGAGCAGAAGCAGATCCTGATCGACGCCTACCGCGGTATGGGCTGGCGGACATCGGAGATCCTGGCCGAGTTGGCCCGGGCGAAGGACGTCTATGTCGACGCCATCGCTCAGGTCGCCCTCGAGCGGTTCTCGAAGGGCCGGATCGTGCTGCTCGGCGACGCCGCCGCGGCCAACACCCTCGGCGGTGTCGGCAGCGGCCTGGCCCTGGTCGCCGCCTATGTGCTGGCGGGCGAGCTGAGCCGGGCCGACTACGGTACGGCGTTCGAGCGCTACGAGGAGACCATCCGCCCGTTCATCAAGGCCGCCGCCGGCAACAACGCCGGCCCCTTCCTGGCACCGCGCACCCGCATGGGCATCTGGCTGCGTAACCAGCTGTTCAAGCGGCGCTTCCTGCTCGGCTCGATGGCCAAGATGGGGGACAAGATGGCCGGCGGCCACTTCGAACTGCCTGACTACACCTTCTTGAGCCGGCCGGCGTCCACCACGAAGGCGGCTCCCACCGTCCCCCTCGAGCGCGGCGACGCCAACAGCGCGACCACTTGAGCTCGGCCAAGCGGCCGGTGGCGAGCTTCATCATCTCCGGAGCGACGCCGTTCTGTCGGTTCCCGAAGTCGCGCGCACGAATGCTCGAAGCGGTGCGCCCACGACCTCAAGCTCGACCCCGTTGTTCAGGAGCAGGTGACCGAGCGGTAGTCCATTACTCATTCACGGCCGGGCCCACGTACGGAGCAGGATGACCAGCAGGGCGCAGTGCGAGACGCTCGTGGAGCAGGTGCGCTCGGCGGAGCACGTCGACCTGCGCGGGGTTGTAGAGCGCCCTGAGGGCGTGACCGACGGCGCGCCGGGCCGCCTCGGCCTGGCCTGGCGTGGTGGCCCGCGGCTCCAGCGTCACGCCGTGCTCGGTGGCGCCCGGGACGATGAAGGGCGCGAGCTGCTCGGCGAGGGCCTGCCGGGTGGCATCGTCGGCGTCTTCGGGCAGGTCGCGGAACGCCTCGTCGAGATCGTCGTTCGGGTGTGCCTCGAGCGTACGGCGCAGCACCTCCATCGACTCGTCCGAGAAGAGCTGGGCGTAGATCGTCAGCAGGGCGCGGTCGTTGTCGCGCAGGTCCTGGACGAGGCCGCTGAAGCTGGTCGGCACCTCCGGTGACGCACCCGGCTGCGCCAGGACGGCCAGCTCCCGCCGGATGCTCTCCAGCCGCCGGACCGTCGCCTCGAGCTCGGCGTCGACGCTCCGGAGGACCGAGGCCTGCCCTTCGCCCCTCGTGCCCATCTCGGCCACCTGCGCGAGCGGCACACCGAGCCCGGTCAGGCGCTTGATCTGCAGGAGCCGCGTCAGGTGGTGCACCTCGTAGCGCTTGTAGCCGTTGGGCTCGCGTTCGGGCTCGTCGAGCAGCCCGACCTGGTGGTAGTAGCGCACCGTCTTCACCGTGGTGCCCGCCAGGTCGGCGATCTGGCGTGTGCTCCAGGTCATGGGTCCTCACCTCGTCGTCCGGTGCCGGTTCTAGGTCGTGATCCGTGTACGTCGCTCGCGCACCCAGACGAGGACGACCATGGCGATGTTGACGGCGGCGAGGATCAGGAGGGCCGCGTCACCGGTGTCGGTGGACCGGTCGATGGTGTACGCCTCGCCGTCCGCCATCAGCGTGTTGACGCTCGAGAACAGGACGTTGTTGGCGATGTGGAACGCGGCCGGCGCCTCGATGCCGCGGCTGATGATCGCCATCAGTCCCGTCGCAACGCCGATGAAAGTGTAGTAGCCGAACAGCCAGGGGTCGCTGGAGCCGTGAACGACCGCGAAGGCCAGGCTGGAGACCACCAGACCGACGGCGAGGGCCGGGCGAACCGCGCGCACCCAGGACGCGGCGGCGGGCAGCACCGCGCCGCGGAACATCAGCTCCTCGCCGACGGACTGAAGCGGGGTGCTCAGCACGGTGATCACCAGCATGAGGATCGTCGTCCCGGAGACACCGAACGCGACCCAGCCTGGGGACTCGGGGGCGACCAGCGCCACCACGCCGATGCCGGCGCCCACCAGCAGGGCCGCGCCGAGCAGGTACTGCGCCAGGCGTCGAACGTCGAACGCCCGTGGCGAGCTGATCAGGCCGCGCCACGGCACCTTGGCCAGCCGTGCCAGCAGCAGGATCGCCACCACGCCCGAGATGCCCACGCTCAGGTTGACGGCCAGGAGCTTCAGCGGGGTGAAGGTGGCGGACATCGGGTCGTCGCTGCCCTCGATGACGCCCACGACCTGGTACAGCAGGATCTGCAGGAGCACCATCACGACCGGCGGCACGACGAGGACGACCAGCGGCCTCCACCGGCTCATGCGGACGTGGGCACCGAACGGCCGGGAGCCGTCGACACCCGGCCCGCGACGTCCGGATGCCGGGTCGCCGGCCTGGTGCGTTGGGCTCGGGTGCGCTGCCGTGGCCGGGGTCTGGCCGGGTCCTGGCACGGACATCGGGCGGTCCTCCTGGGTCGAGACGGTTGTTGCACGCACCAGCGAACACCGTGCCCTGGGGGCACACTCAAGCGGTGTCCTGTCTCCCCGCCGTCTCTCCGTCATGTGGTGATCTCGCGGCATCCGTTCGCCGCGCCCGCCTCAGGGCAGCACGGCGATGGCGTCGACCTCGACGAGGTAGCCCGGCGCGGCCAGCGAGGTGACCCCGATCCAGGTGCTCGGCTGCTGGAGCTCGACGCCCAGCGTCGCCGCCGCCCGCTCGCGCCCGACGACGAACTGCTCGGCCTTGGCCTCGTCGAGGCCCACGAGGTTGCCCTCGGTGTCCCAGGACACCTGCCCGGCCAGGTACACGGTGCGCGAGCCCTGGGTGTCGGCGACCTGGTGGTGGACGTCGACCCGGTTGACCCGCTCGGGATGGATCAGCTGCACGGTCATGGTCTTGCTCTTCTCTGGACAGACATCGTAAACATAACACAGCAATGTTATGCTATCAGGCCCGAGAGGCCACGCAGTGACGATCACCGCACCCACACCGCGCTGACGAGACGAGCGGTAAGGGTGCACGGACGGCGCGCCGCCGCGCTTTGACGGCGTCTTGACGCCGTCGGCTCTTGTCGCGCGGTGGTCGGCCATCGGACGATTGACTGCGGATGAACAACCAATGCGACATGGCAATGGAATCGATGACCCCTCCTGGAACCGCCTGCTCGAACTGATCCGTTCGACGCAGGGCACCCTGCTGCCCAGCCTGGTCCGGATGCACGAGGACGACGATCTGTCCCTGCTCGACGGCACGATGTTGTGGCTCCTCGACCGCGGTGAGGACCTCGCACGGTGCGGGAGCTCGCCGCGCTGATCCGGCCATGGAGATCTACGCGAAGGCAGCAAGGAGAATCAGGGATGAACGTGATCGGTCTGGCCGAGACAGACGCCGGCATGATCGAGCTCGTCGGAGGGAAGGCCGCCGGGCTGGGCGAGATGATCAGAGCGGGGGAGCGGGTGCCGGACGGCTTCTGCCTCACGACCGAGGCCTTCCGCGCGGGCGGCATCCCCGATCGCGAGGTCGCCGACGCCTACGAACGCCTCGGAGCGGGGCCCGTCGCGGTCCGTTCCAGCGCCACCGCCGAGGACCTGCCCGAGGCGAGCTTCGCCGGCCAGCAGGACACCTTCCTGGGGGTCACCGGGATCGGCGAACTCCTGGAAGCCATCCGCAGGTGCTGGGACTCCCTCAACACCGAACGGGCGGCCGCCTACCGCGGCGCGCACCACATCGACGAGTCGGCGATCGCCATGGCGGTCGTCGTCCAGCGCATGGTCGAGCCGCAGGCGGCCGGGGTCCTGTTCACCGCCAACCCGATCACTGGCAGGCGGGGCGAGGGCGTCGTCGACGCCACCCCCGGGCTGGGGACCGCCGTCGTCGACGGCTCCACCGACACCGATCACTACGTGCTCGACGGGACCCGCCACGACCACGGCTGCCTCAGCCAGGCGCAGCTCGACGAGCTCGGCGCGGCAGGGCGGCGGCTGGAGGAGCATTTCGGCTCGCCGCAGGACATCGAGTTCGCCTTCCACCAGGACGGCTCACTGTGGCTGCTGCAGTCCAGGGCGATCACGACGCTGTTCCCGCTGCCGCCCGGGCGCGGCCTGCCGCAGCCGCGGGTCTACCTGGAGATCGGGCACATGCAGGGGCTGCTCCACCCGGCCACGCCGATGGGGATGTCGGCTCTGTTCCTGGTCACCGGGCAGTGGATGGAGTCCATGAAGGTCCGGGACGTCGAGGACAAGGTCCGGCAGATGATGGTGGACGTCGACGGCCACTTCTACGTCGATCTCACCCCGTTCGCGCGCAACAAGAAGATCCGGCAACGGCTGCCGGCCGGCATGGAGATCTACGGCCCACGGGTCAGCACGGCGGTCACCAAGGTGCTGGACGATCCCCGTTTCGCGCCCGTCCCCGGCCGGCCGTACCGGCTCGGCACGATGGTGAAGCTGACCGCGCGCCTGGGGCCTCCCGTCATCGCCGGGATCGCCGGCGCCCTGATCAGGCCGAACGCGGCCCGCACGCGGACCTTCGGCCTCATCGGGCTGGCCCGGCGGGCGGGCAGGCCGCCGGCGGGTGACCTCACCCCCGCCCAGCGGTTGCGGTTCGCCGAGGAGGTCCAGCGCCCACTGGTCGCAAACGTCCTCAACCAGGCCATGGGGCCGCTTTTTGCCGGCTTCATGGCCCGCCAGATCCCGGTCGGCCTGCTCAAGGGTGTGGCCACGCAGGAGGAGGTGGAGTCGACCACGCGCGGTCTGCCGTACAACGTCACGACCGACATGGATCTGGAGCTGTGGCAGGTCGCCGTCAACGCGCGCCCGCACCGCGACCTGTTCCTGGACACCCCGCCCGAGGACCTGGCCGAACGCTACCGGGCCGGCACGCTCCCCGACATCGGCCTGGCCGCCTTCCTGGACACCTTCGGCCACCGCGGCGCGGCCGAGATCGACGTCGGTGTCCCGCGCTGGTCGGAGGATCCAGGGCCGCTCTTCTCGACGATCGCGAACTACCTGCGGGTCACCGACCCCGAGCAGGCCCCCGACCGCCGGTTCGAGCGCGCCGGGCGCGAGGCCGAGGCGAAGATCGACGAGCTGGTACGGAGGGCGCGCCGCCGCCGCCCGATCCGCGCGGCCCTGGCCGGGTTCTTCATGCGCCGCGCACGGCAGCTCGCCGGGCTGCGGGAGCTGCCGAAGTTCGTGTGGCTGATCCCGCTCATGGAGATGCGCCGCCAGCTCCTCCTCATCGGCGCCGCACTCGTCGAGCGCGAACTGCTGGACGAGGTCGGCGACATCATGTTTCTGCACGTGTCCGAGGTCCACCGAGCGCTGGACGGCAGCGACCTGCGCGGCCTTGTCGCCGAGCGCAGGCGGACATACCGTCGCGAGATGCGCCGCAGGAACGTCCCTGGGCTGCTGCTGTCCGACGGAACCGACATGGAGGCGGCCCTGCCCGCTCCGCCGGCCGCCGAGGGGACGCTCACCGGCGTGGCCGGCGCCCCGGGGCAGGTCACCGGCCGGGCCCGCGTCGTGCTCGACCCGGCGAACGCCCGCATCGAGCCGGGAGACATCCTCGTCGCGCCGACGACCGATCCCGGCTGGACCCCGCTGTTCATGACCGCCGGTGGGCTGGTCACCGAGACCGGCTCCCCGATGGCCCACGGGCCGACGGTCGCCCGAGAGTACGGCATACCCGCCGTCATCTGCGTCCGCGGCGCGACCCGGGAGATCAAGACGGGTCAGCTGATCACCGTCGACGGCGCGGCCGGCACGGTCACGCTGGAGGAGGTGCCCGCCACGCCCTGACGGCGAGCTGTCCCGAGATCCAGGTGGGGGAGCGGGCCCGGCGTGGTCTCGGCCGGCGCCGGCCCGGCGATCCGGCTGCCGAACTTCGTGACGCGCAAACCCGTTCCGATCCTGCCCGGACGATGCGGCCTGCCCATGAAGAGCTATGCTATGAACAATAAACCATTCCGTTCAAATGGAGATAGCATGCCGCCGGCGTTCTCCGAGGAAGAGCGGTCGCGGATCACCGAGCAGTTGCTCGACACCGCCACCCGCCTCTTCTCGACCCAAGGGCTGCGCAAGACGTCCCTGGAAGAGCTGACCGCTCCCGCGGGCATCGCCAAGTCCTCGCTGTACGCCTTCTTCGACTCCAAGGAGGACCTGTACTTCGAGGCGATGCTGCGCCAGAGCGAGCAGGTGCGGCGCCGGGTGATCGACGAAGGCCTCAACCGGGGCGCCGACACCCGCGACGCGCTGCGCCGCTTCCTGCGTGCCACGATCGCCGAACTCGACGGCAATCCGCTCTACCGGCGGCTGATGTCCCACCCCCAGGAGATGGCCGCGGTCGCCGCCAAGCTCACCCCGGAGCGCATGGCCGCCGCGACGGACGGCCCGATGGCCGACCTGCTCCGGTTCCTCGGCACCCATCTGAAAGGCGATCCGCAGGTCCTGCTCGGCGTGCTGCGCGCGGTCCTGCTGACCCCGCTGCACGCCGAACACCTGGGCGCCGAGATCTACCCGGCCGTGATGGACCGTCTGATCGACGCGGTCACCGAAGGGATCACCTCATGATGAACGGCCTGCCGTACCTGTCGGCCGGTACGGGACCAGCCCTGGTCGTCCTGCTCTACACCCCGCGAGCGGCCAACCCGACAGGCTTGGCACGGTGGTCCACGATGCGCATGGTGCGACCGTTCACCGAGCACTTCACCGTCCACGTCGTCAACCGGCCTCCCGGGCTGCCGTCGACCACGACGATGGCCGACCTGGCCGCCCTCTACGCGCAAGCGATCAAGACCACCTTCGAGGGCCCGGTGGACATGCTGGCCATCTCCACCGGCGGCTCCATCGCCCTGCAACTCGCCGCCGACCATCCCGACCTCGTCCACCGCCTGGTTCTAGGGGGTACGGCCTGCACTCTGGGCCCTGTCGGCAAGCGAGCCCAGCGCACCTACATCGAACGCGCACGCCGAGGCAGGCGGCCCAGCCCGGCACTGGCCGAGATCGTCACCGAATCAGCGATCGGCCAGAGACTGCTCCGATGCCTGCTGTGGCTGTCGGACAGCGGCCAGAAGGACCACACCGACGCCGTCACCGTGCTCAACGCCGAAGACGGCTTCGATCTGGGCGGACGGCTGCACGACATCAAGGCGGCCACGCTGCTGATCCAGGGCGGCAAGGACCTCGTCTACCCGCTGGACCTGGCCCGGCGCACGGTCGAGGGCATCCCCGGCGCCCGGCTCGTCGTCTATCCGGGCCGCAGCCACAGCGGCACCTTCACCGATAGGCGCTTCGCCCCCGACGCACTGGCCTTCCTGACAACCACGTGATCGAACTCGGCCGGGACCGGCCACGCCGTGCTCCACCTCTGCACGACCGCAACGGGTCCCGTGCGGTCCGAGAGGGCTCGGCCTCGTCCACTGGGCCGGCTTGGCCTGCCTGGCACGAGGTTGTCCCGAGCCTTCGCGAAGGCTGCCAGGTCCGTAGCCGCTTTCGGGTGGGTCTTGCGCATCTCGCCCAGCAGCTTGGCCGGTAGGAGCGTGCCCTGGTTGAGCGCGGAGAGTCGCCCGTGCCGATCCTCGACATACGGCGCACGATATGGGGACCACGGGGCCGTCGTAAGCTCCTCATGCGTCAGCTTGCCGCCCTGAAGCCGGGGAACACGAGCTCGGCCACCGTCTGCACGCTGTAGGTGCCGATCTTGCGAGTGCTGTCGGTCGTGATGTTCAGCGCGTAGGCCGTCATGGTCACGTAGGGCGGATCGGCTCGGGCGGGTTGGCCCCCAGGCCTGCACAGGTACGGCATGGTGACGACGACCACCTCATCGGAGCTGAGCCAGGTAGACCAATAGACCAGGTGATCTCGCATCGGGAGGTTGCGCGTGGCGATCGTCTTGCGCGTCTTGCCGGTTTCCGTATCTATGCTCACGACCTTCCCGATCTCCCCACAGGGAGTGGCCCGCGAGCGGAGATGTTCGGCCGCGACGATGGTTCTCCCGTCGGGGGCGAGCGGGCTGGCGTTGTAGCGCGGAGGGAGGTTGACGATCTTCCCGTCCGCTGTCGTGGATGTCGCCCAGAGGCGAGTCATCGTCCGCAGCCGCGACTTGGGGGCGAACTGCGCCAGCGTGATGGTGTTGCCGTCCATGGACAAGCCGATGGGGGTCCAGCCTCCCGGCAGTGGCCGGACCAACTGCTTGCGCAGGTCGAAGACCAGGGACGAATCCTTCAGCGCAGGCGTCCTGGTGAACGCCAGAAAGCGGCCATCCCCCGAGAGCAGCAGGGTGGAGTAGCTGCGCAGGACCTTTTCCGGCACCTTGACCGGGGCCGTCATCACCTGCCCAGAGGCGAGATCGCGCACTGCGAAGGTCCCGGCCTCGGCGCTGTAGTACGCGATCTTGCTGCCGTCCCGGCTGATCGCCAGCGGGCTGTCCAGCCGCGGCTCTCCCCGGTAGTGGCTGCGGCTGGGCAGTGCCTGCGGCACGTGGTACGTCCTGCCGTCCCGCAGGACCACCCGCCAGGCGCCGTCCCTGCAGTCCTGTGGCGCCGTGCCCGCCCTTGGACGGCAGAACGTCTTGTACGCGTGGCTCAGCGGCCCGACCCCGCGCGCCGGCAGATCGGTCACCTTGCCGGTCTCGGTGGCCGGATCCGGCCCGGCCCGCAGCAGCCGTACGGTGGTCGCCGCAGCGAGGGCGGTGACGACCACCGCCACTGTCGCCATGACCGAGGCGGCGGTGCGCCGCCTGCGCTGGCGAATCCTGATCGTCCGCGCCGCCAGGTCCACTCGTGGTGATTCGTCGGCCAGGTCGTCCAGCACGTCACGCAGCCAGGTCATCGCGGTGCCTCCCCGAGAAATTCCAGGTCCGAGAACTTCGGCGCCAGCTCCGGCGCGAGCGCGCGTAATCGCGCGAGCGCGTGGTGAGCCTGGCTCTTGACCGTGCCGAGCGAGCACTTGAGCAGCTTGGCGGTCTCCTGCTCGGTGAGATCTTCGTAGTAGCGCAGGATGATGACCGCCCGCTGCCGGGGTGGGAGCTGCGCGAGCGCCTGCCGGACGGCGAGCCTGACGACCGTGGACTCCTCGCTCGAATACGACCGCTCCGGCGGCTTCGCGCTGGGCAACTCGGACCGGGTGAGGCGCCGACGCCAGGAGATGTACTGGTTCACCAACGCCCTGCGCGCGTAGGCCTGCGGATTGTCCACATGCTTGGGCCAGCGCCCGAGCACCTTGAGCAGCACACTCTGCAGCAGGTCCTCGGCCTGGTGGGCGTCTCCCGTGAGCAGGTACGCGGTACGCATCAGCGACTGCTGGTGCGCGGCGACGAACTCACGGAAGCTGTCGTTGCGGTTCACGGCGACTCCTCTCGCCCGTTACCGACGCCTTCGGCGGACCAAAGGTTGGGTGACCAGAGTGAGACGCCGGACGAACCGGATCGCGGGATGCGTTCAAGGATGCCGCCGACCGCGAACTCGACGCCGATCAGGCCGGTCGCACCTCGCGATCCGAGCCTTCAGGGCAGTTCGTCTCTTCCGGCGAGCCGGCAATACAGTGGCGAGGTCGTGGCGAGGTCGTGGCGAGGTCGCCGTGTCGTCCTCGGGCGATGATCCTGCCACCGTCCAGGATCATGATGCGGGGACGGCGGATCAGTGCCCGTGCCAGGACGAGCCGCTGTTGCCGCCCACCCGACAACCCCGCGCCCCCGTCGCCTCGCGTCGGGAGACGCAGCCCGGCGAGCACCGTCGCCAGCGTGGACTTGCCGCTGCCCGAACGCCCCAGGACGGCCAGGAAGCCGCCGCCGGGCACGTGCAGATCGATCGCCTGCAGGGTTTTCCCGGCGCCGGCGTGGTGGCGAAAGTCGACGCCGCGCAACTCGATGCTTCCGGCCGCCTCCGCGAAGTCGAGGTGCACGCTGCCCTGGGGCTCGGCTTCGGCGTCCAGGATGTCGTCCAGCCGCCAGGGCCAGCACCGGCAGTGGCGCGGCGCGGTCTGGACGCGACGGCGACCGTCGCGGGATCCTTAAGACATCCCGCCCGCCCGGAAGGGATCATCATGAGGACCCCCATCCCTGACCTCATCGGGCCCCCCGCCGAGTCGTGGGCCAAGACCGTGCACGCCGTCGACGCCGACGCCGCCGGAGACGGCTCCGCGCTGCAAGGCGACTGGCTGGACCGCGGAGCCCTCTACGATCTGGCAGCCGGCGCGCTCGTCGTCGTGTTCGACAAGGCGCCAGGGGGCGCCGCGATCGTCACCCTTCACCAGGTGCCCGACGCTGAGGACGCCCAGCTCACCGAGCTGAGGACGTGGACCGGTTCGGCGGGCATCATCGATTCTCAGGTCCTGGCCGACATCTCCGGCCGCGTCGCTGCGCTCAAGCCCCCGGGCAACAGGCCGGTCATGCTCAGCTCCGGCCCGGCCCGGCCGAACACCCGCGCCGAGGACTGCCACCTGTGCCGCCTCGAAGTCCCGGCCGGTGAGGGCCGCCTGATGCAGGTCGAAGGCCGGACCCGCGTCCGCCACACCACATGCCCGCCTCGCCCACCTCTGCGCAACCATTATGAGCAGGCATGCGGCAACTGCCGCCACCCCGTCCCCGTGGGGAGAGGCATTCTCTACCGGACCCGCGGCCAGTACGGCACGTGGCTGGTCAAGCACGACGACGGTCAGTGCCGCGACACTCCCGTCCCGGCCGCGCCCGCCGCTCCAGGCGATGCCCGGCCCGGTGTGTGCGTCGAGTGCCTGCAAGAGGTCCCCTTCGGGAACGGCGAGGTGCATGGCGCCGGCGGCTACTGGCGCGTCACCCACGGCGAAGCGTGCCCGCCCCACCCGCTCAACCCTGACTGCGCCCCCACCTGGCGAATCCTCGCCGGAGACAGCCCCAGGATTCCGGACCTGCCGGCAGGTCCCGCCGCGGGAGAGGCGGCTCGCGTCAAAGTCTTTCTCGGCATGGACGAGCTCCGGCCGACCGACGCGATCGGCTACGAAGCAAGAGAGTTCCACGGCTACGCGACAGTCTCGTTCATCGCTGTCGGCCTGGCCACCCAGAGCCGCGGCGACTACGACCCCGACGACGAGATCTGGTACGAAATCCACGAGAGCATCGTCCGCGCCGCCACCCCCGACGAAGCCGCACCCGTCCTCGAACGTGAGGCGGCCACCGCAGCGCGCCGCCGCGCCCTGACCGAGCGCACCGAATCCCTGCTCCAGACGTGGCGGCGGCCGCGCCGTGAGGGCCCCGACGACTACCGCGACCCGACTCGCGAGGAGTGGGCGGACGTGTCCCTCACCAGCCTGCCGAAAATCCCGCTTCCGCCGGGGCTCGGCCCCTCCATGCCGTACGAACCGAGCGCCTACCTGGACGAGCCGAACGGCCTGATCTGGACGCTGTCCCACAACGGTGTGGAGGGTGACCACCGGGCGTCAGACCCCGGCAGGGTCTGGATACCTCGATCCCACCCGCTCACCCCCGAGCGCCGCCGGCTCATCGCGGACCTGCTCGCCGAGTACGGCCGGCCCTACCCCTGGTAGAACAGTTCTCGGCCCTGTCCCGGCTGATTCCCCGGGTCGGCTGGACAGCGGGACACGGTGCTCGCCTCGTCCGAGCCGGCCGAATCGGCGTCTATCGCCAGGCTGCCAGGCGGGGCCAGTAGACGTCCGGCTCCGCTCGAAGGCCGGTTGAGTCGATATGGACCAGGTGGGGCTCGGCAGGAGAGTGCGCGGGCCAGTTCGGCATCGCTGGTGTCTCCGGCGAACCGCTGGATATGAACGCTCCCCATGTCGCGTGTACCCGGTCGGCGAGTTTCGGGTCGCCGGGAACGAACCGGGCGGGCAGGTCCGGGGACGGCCCATCGGGGCTGCGCCAAACGTCGCCGACTTCCGCACCATGGCGTGCCCCGCCGCCATTCGCGTCGTCCTCGCCGTAAAGATATTTGAACACGCGGGCATGGCCGGACTGGGCGGCGGCGAAGCGCGAGGTCGGCATCTGGAACACGAGATCACCAGTGATGGCAGGCAGCAGACCCTTACCGGTGTACTCGGGAAAGAGCTCACGCTACGTCTCGACGAGGCGTTCGCCGTCGAGTCCCAGAGGAACGACCCGGGGATGGATGAGCCTGGCGGCCTCGGCGTGGGTCATCTCAGGATGGATCGAGGTGTGGGTCACAGCCTCGCCCGTCGTGGTGCCGATCATCAGATCGATCCCCGGGGCGGAGCCGCGAGCGACCGCCTCCTCGGGGGGCTCGAAGAGGGTCACGCCGTCGACGACAGGCTGGAACGGCAGGCCCAGTACGGCGGCCTCGCCGTAGATCTCCGGGCGGTGGTAGGTGTAGGCGTCGTCGCAGAGAGACTTCTGGACTCGGAGCATGTCCTCGGTCGAAACCTTGGGGATCTGCTCCGGTGTGACACCGAGTTGCCGGCAGAAGAGGGCGGTGATCGTTTCCGCGGCTTCCCTCGAGAGATAGGCGGGGCTCGCGCCGCTCTGGACCAGAGCCCGCCGGAAGAGCCCCTTCGCGGCGGGCATGGCCATGAGGGTCGCGACGGAGAATCCGCCCGCCGACCTTCCCGCGAGCGTTATCTGGTCGGGGTCCCCGCCGAACAGGGCAATGTTCTCGTGAACCCATTGGAGCGCGGTGATCTGGTCCAGGAGACCGCGATTCGCCGGTGCGTGTTCTCCCAGCCAGAGAAAGCCGAGCGCCCCGAGTCGGTAGTTGAGTGTGACCTCCACAATGCCGCTGCGGGCGAAGGCTCCGGACTGCGGCACCGGTTCCCCTCCCGAGCCGACCGCGTAGCCGCCACCGTGTATCCAGACCAGCACCGGGGCCCGGCCGTCCAGGTCGGGCGTGCGGACGTTGAGCGTCAGGCAATCCTCGTCCGACGGCCGCTGGGAGGTGGCGGCGGTGCCGACCGGCGCGTAGGTGGGCACCTGGGGGCACACCGGGCCGAGATGGTCCGCCACGCGGACACCTGTCCAGGGCCCCATGCCGCCTCCCAGCCGCCGACCAAGGCGGCGACGACCGAGCGGGATCCACTGTCCGGCGACCAGCTTCCGGTGCCACCGCGACAGTGTGACTGGCATTACCGGAACACCGTGGCCAGCCGGTGGACGAGCTGATGGCCGGTCAGCCCATCGAGATGAGGATGGGGGCGACGTATCGCCTGCGGTCGCCCGGGTGCTGGTGGGCGCCGTAGACCATGGTCGGCAGGGCCGCGGGTCCCTCGGTGGGTCCCAGCCCGGTGAGCCACGGGCGCAGGCCCGGGTAGGCGTCCAGCAGGTCGATCCGTACGTGGCGGTCGGCGCCGTGGGCGGCGGCCAGGATGAGTTCGCGGGCGGCTTCCTCCGAGGGCGCGACGACGGGGCCGATGACACGGTGGGGGCCGGCGTTCCAGGCCACGGCGAAGCCGCCGTCGGTGACGATCGTGCGCTCGGCCGTGGCCAGCAGGGCGGTCAGCGTCTTGCTCCGGTCGGCCCCGGTGACCTCGGCGTCCAGGTCGAGGATCGCGGTGTGGTCGCCCGGTGTCGCCACACGTACTCTGGACGACACCGCCGCCCCTTCCATCGGGCCCATGGTGATCGTCAGGTTGCCCGTGGGCCGGAAGCCCAGCCGCTCGTAGACGGGGCGCCCGAATCGGGTCGCGGTCAGCTCGACGACGCGGTCCCCGGCGGCCTCCAGGGCGTGCTCCATCAGCCGTGTGCCGAGCCCTTGCCTGCCGTACCTGGTGGCGACCAGCATCATGCCGACGTCGGCCAGCGAGTCGCCGTAGCGGGTCACCACGACGCACCCGGCCAGGCCGTCGCCGTCGGCCGCGTCGACGGCGTAGACCTCGCCCGTCTCGAACATCAGCCGCCATTTGGCCTCGTCGGTGGACCACTCGCGATCGCTTTCGAGCCGCTGGCACAGGGGCAGTTTCTCGGGACCGAGAAGTCGAATATCACTCACAGGCGAGAACCTATCTCTGTCGGCCACGCCGGCACAGCCCCAGAAGGTCCTAGAAGACTCCCGCTCTCCCATGGGCGCGTCTCGCCGACTGCCCGTGGGTCCCGCGACAATCTCCACCCCTGGGTTGAGGAGCGCCCTTACGGCCCACTTCTGCCGTACGCTGCACCCCCCAGGTGGACCACCTGAGCCCCGAACCTCGCCGCCATGAGAATGATCCTCGACCCCTCCGCGGGCTGCCCGCTGATGCCGAGAAGACCCAGAGCGGTGATCTCACTAAGATCACCTCACTGGCTGCCGGGACGATTCGTCCACAACCTCTTCGACGTGCCGTGTGTAGGCATTGTCGCGGCGTTTTGTGGTCTCGAAGATGAATTCGTTCGAGAACCCCCGTCCTTGCAGGACGGGGATCGCTTCGGCCATGTCATCGGCTTCAGCGGTCAGCGATCCGTCGGGATGGAGAGTCATGATCCTGAATCTTCCTCCCGTGGCTGCGATGACTGCGTGGTCGATGGTGGGCTGGTGGAAGCGCATGCGGGCGATGACCACGCGATGGAGCGCCGCGTTGAGCCGGCGGCGGATGTGTCGCCTCGGCCAGCGGACCGCTCAACCAGCTCCTGGATCGTGCCCTGGTCCTTCATGACCCGCACAGTTTGAAGGAGTGAACACAGCGCGAGTTGGCTCGCGGTTGCCCGCGGAAAGGGCGAAGGTGGCGTTGAACGGTGTGCGGGCTGCCGGTCCATCCTTGAGCTTTGATCTCGTGGTGGAGTCGGGCACCTCAAGAAGGCGCCGCCGCCCCAGGCGATGAAGCGGTGCTGTCACCGCGCTCTTCCGCTCAGGAAGTTCAGGCAGTCGCGAGCAACAAGGCCATGGTCGTTCCGGTGACCACGGCCAGCACCACGGGCGCCACGGCGTGGGAGCGGTGGCGGCGGTGCGTGAAGTCGCGGGCGCGGAGGTGGAATCCGACCGCGCCGATCAGCAGCAGCGTGAGGCCGGCCGCGGCCACGACGGCGAGCGGCTTGAGCCAGAGGCCGGCCACGAGCCCGAGCGCGCCGGCGATCTCCAGGGCGCCGATCGATCGGGTCATCGTGGAGCCGACGCCGAGCCTGAGCAGGTTGGCCGTCACGGGATCCCGTAACAGGACCTTCTGGGCGCCGGCGAGCAGGAAGACGAGAGCGACCAGAGTGCTCAGCGCGTTGGCGGCAAACGACATGGCAGGGCCCTTCGAAGTAAAGAGAACGAACATTCCTTTTCTAAGAGAGAGGCGGCGAAGTTGTCAAGTACGAATGTTCGTTCTACGTTGTGATCCCATGGCACGCATGCCCAAGGAGCACCTCGAAGCCCGCCGCCGCCAGATCCTGGACGCCGCCCGGCACTGCTTCATCCGCAACGGCTTCCATGCCACGTCCATGCAGGACGTGCTGGCCGAGGCCGAGTTGTCGGCCGGGGCCGTCTACCGCTACTTCAAGAGCAAGGACGACATCATCGCGGCGACCGCCGCCGAGGCTCTGGCCGAGGTCGCGGCGGCGTTCGAGGCGGATGACGGCGCGCGGCCGCCGGATCTGGACAACATCGTCGATCTCGTGCTGGGGGTCGAGCGCCCGCCGCTGTCCGGATCGCAGGAGTCGGCCCAACTGCTGGTCCAGGTCTGGTCGGAGGCGCTGCGATCGCCGTCGCTGTGCACGAAGCTGAAGGAGGTCATGGCGGAGGCCCGCGGCGTGGTCGGTGGCCTCGTGGCGCGGCATCAGCGGCGCGGGCTGCTTCCCGCCGATGTCCCTGCCGAGCATGTGGCCGATGTCCTGATGGCCCTGGTCGACGGGTTCCTGGTGCGCCGCGCGGTGTACGGCCACGCGGATTCGGCGGCCTTCAGGAACGGCATGCGGGCCCTGATGTCGGCGCCCGCGCAAGCTTCCCAGCAGAGCTGACATGCGCTCTTGACGACGATCGGAGAATCATGCTCTTCTAAAAAGAACGATCATTCGTTCTATGAGAGTGGGGCTCGTGACTACGAAACCGGACGTTCTCATCGTCGGTGCGGGGCCGACCGGCCTGGTGCTGGCCATCGACCTGGCGCGGCGGGGAGTGATCCCACGGATCATCGACGCCGGGCGCTCGGACCACCGGGAGAGCCGGGCGGTGTCGATCGTGGCGAGATCGCTGGAGATGCTGGATGATCTCGGGCTGGCCCAGGCCGCCATCGAACGAGGCGTCCCGCTGCACACGCTGAACTTCTACCACGGCACGACGGCCCTGGCCGAGATGGACGTGACAGCCGTGGACTCGCCGTTCCCGCTGGACCTGTGCATCCCGCAGTGGCAGACGGTCGCGCTGCTGCGCGAGCGCGCCGCCGAACTCGGAGTCACCATCGAATGGGGCACCCGCCTGGTCGGCCAGCAGGCCGGCGAGCACGGCGTCAGCGTGGAACTCGGCCACGAGGACGGTCGCGGCGAACGGTGCGAGACCGGGTGGCTGATCGGCGCCGACGGCGCCCACAGCACCGTACGCGAGACGGCGGGAATCACCCGGGAGAGAGCCGACCTGAAGCGGGGGTTCATCCTGGGTGACGTCGCCGTGGACTGGCCGCTCACGCGCGACCGCTTCCATGTCTACTTCGGCAGGTCCGGCCTCGTGGCCGTCTTCCCCATGATCGGGGGCTACTGGCGCATCCTGGCCAGCACACCGGACGACCGGCCGCCACAGACCCCAGGTCTGGACGACTTCGCCGCCTACGTCGCCGAACGCACGCCCCTGGACTCCCGCGTACGGGATCTGCAGTGGAGTTCGTCGTTCGTGGCCCGCGAGAGCCTGGCCGACCGGCTTCGCCAGGGCCGGATCCTCCTGGCCGGCGACGCCGCGCACAGCCACAGCCCGGTGGGCGGCCAGGGCATGAACACGGGCATGCAGGACGCCTACAACCTGGGCTGGAAACTCGCGCTCGTCGTCACCGGGCGCGCCGAGGAGTCCCTCCTGGACAGCTATCAGGCCGAACGCTGGCCCGTGGTCAAGGCCGTGGTCGAGGCGACCTCGGCCACCACGAAGGCCGCCACCGGCAGCACGCTGGTCGCCCGCAGAGCCAGGCGGCACGCGCTGCGCCTGTTCGGCCGGCTCAATCCAGTGCAGCAGCGGCTGTCGAACGCCTTCGGCGAACACCTCGTCCACTACCGCGACAGTGACCTCGTCTTCGAACGCTGGCACGAATCACAAGCCCGAGCGTGGAGTGACGTCGCCTGTACCGGACCGGAAGCCGGCGAGCTGATACGGGACGCCTACCTTGAGAACCGTGACGGGCCGGTGGCGCTCCGCCACATCCTCCGGACGCCGGGCCACCACCTCGTCCTGTTCGCGGCGGACACAACGGACTCCGCCACCCTGGCCGCCTGGCAGGCCTCCGCACACGAGGCGATGGCCGGGCACGGCGAGGTCCATGTCATCACCCGCGGCCACCTGCCGCACGACCCCATGGACGGAGTCTTCGCCGACCTGCGCAGCGAGGCGCACAACCGCTACGGCGTGCGCCGCCCCAGCCTGTACCTGATCCGCCCGGACAAGTACGTCGGCTTCCGCGGCGACAACGTCGACTTCGCACCCGTGAACGACTACTTCCGCGCCCTGGGCGCCCGTCCGTGACACCGCCTGTCCGTGACACCGCCCGCTGCGGGGGGTGGAGAGCGATGGGGGTGCCGTCTATCGGGCGCTGGCGGCTGTCGGCGTTGATCTGACGGTGCTGGCGGCGCTGACCGGAGTGTTTCTCGCTCTTGGGCTGGTGCATCGGTGGGGGATGGTCTTTCCGCGGTGGACCCTGCTTCTCGCCGGTCGGCGGGTGCCTGCTCTGCTGCCGTTGGTTCCGGCTTGGGGGGTGGGGTTGTGTCTGGGGATGTACGGGGTGGTCCTGCTGGTCATGGTGCCGCTCGGTCTTGTCGGGGTGATCGCGCCGTTCGCGCCGCCGGTGCCTTTCACCAGCAGTGGGGACGTGACGTGGATGGTCTTGTTCGGCGGGCTGGCCTTCGGCGGGTTTGGGGGCGCGCTCGTGGTGGGGGCGTGCTCCTACAGGCGGCGGCGCGTTTGAGGCGGCCAGTACGCAACGTGGAAGATCGCCTGTGATCCGCGTCGTCCTGGGCGGCGACGAGGCGCTGATCCGTTCGGGACGGGCCACCATGCTCTCCCTCTACGACGACATCGAGGTCGTGGGGGAGGCGGCCGACGGCCGCGGAGCAATCAGCGAGCAACCATGCGCTATTGGCCATAGGCAATATGTGCCGTCAAATCCCCTTTTGAGCGGCCATCGAGCAGCCGTTGCTCAGCGTCCAAGCCGGCATGCTTTCTGGGTGCTACAGCAGTCGTTCGTTTCGGGCGGCTGCTTCTTGTTGGGTCGCGGTGAGGAATGCTTGGCGGAGTTGTTGTTGGCGTGAGTTCTCGATGTTTGCGGGGGTGGTGCGTTGGGGGTCGGTGTGGTGCTGGTAGAGGTGCCAGCAGGTTTGGATGCCGTGGAGCAGGTTCTCGAGGAGATCGGGGGCGGGCCGGGCGGGGTCGAGTGAGGTGAGGGGCAGGTAGACGCTGTCGGGGCTGAGGTCGATGTCGGGGTGGTCGGCCTGGGCCTTCCCGATGAGGTGCTGGGCGGCCGTGATGCGCTGCTGGACCTCGAGGATGCCGCGTACGTGGCCGTCGGCGACGTGGAGGGCGTTGCGGATGAGGGGCATGACCACGTGCCGGGCGCGGGCGCCGGCGTGCATGGCTGTGGTGATGTCGGTGAGGCTTTCGATGGCGAGGGGTTTGTCGTACTGCTCGGCGCTGGCGACGACCTGGATCGGGTGGATGCCGGTGTGCTGGGCGGTGATGGTGACGGCGGCGTGGAACCAGTGGGCGGCGGCGATGGCGGCCGCGGTGGGATCTACCTGCGTGAGGAGGTCCTGGCTGCCGAAGGGATGGTCGCGCAGGAGGCGGTCGGCCTGGGAGATCTGCAGGGGTGAGGCGTCTTCGCGGCTGAGGGCGACGGCTTGCTGGGCGCGTTCGGACAGGTCGCCGCGTTCGGCCTGTTCGATGGCGGCCAGTTCGGCGGCGACATCGGTGCTGACGTGCGTGGTGAGCTGAGAGGTGTCGAGCACGCGCAGGGTACGGGCGACGGCGTGGGCGGCTTGCTCGACTTTGGTGCCGATCGGCTGGTCGGCGGGTCGTGCGGTGGCGATCAGGGGGAGGATCTTGATGAAGGCGTCGCGTTCCTGCTGCCGGTGCCGGCCGAGGCTGTGGGGGCCGTGCCGGTCGGCGGCGCTGGCGGGGTGGGTGTAGGAGCGCCAGCAGAGTTGCGACAGGCGAGTCAACTCCGCGGCGAGCCGGCGGGTGTTGTGGTGGAGCTGGTCGTGGGTCAGCCGGGCCACGATGGTGGCGGTGTCGCCGATGCCGGTGCGCCACTGGGCGAGAAGCGTGTTGTGGGCACGGTCGATGGCATACCGAGTCACGAAGACCTCTTCAAGGAAAGGGGGGACCAGAGAATGAGAGCTCTGCTCGGGGCAGTTTCTGGCCATGACCAGGATGCTGGATCTGCCGCTCACGTGAAGCTTTTTTGACGTTGTTGCGAATGCCTGATCAGCGCTTTTGCGCAGAGACGCGGCATAATTCCTTCCCTTGTGCCGGTTGCGATGCGGCGTGGCACGGCACCGTCGGCTTGGGCACCGCGATGGCATACCGCTTCGCAAAGACGGGTGCACCCCGCTGCAGATGTTGCGGGCAGGATTTTCCGTGCCGCTGTGCCGGCCGGTGATGCCGCGTTTCGTCCCGTGCCGTGGACGTGTGAGCAACCACCGAGCATCGTAGATCGTGTGTCTTTGAGATACATCGATTGCGCGGGCAATGAACGGGACGGCATGAAGGCGAACGAAACCACCCTGTAGCGCTTCGGCGGCACAGCCGGTGACGCTGTCGGTGAGCTTGCGTCACACACGCAGAACAGTGACCTGTCGGCCGGACGGTGTGGTCGCCTGCTCGAAAGCGCCTCGTTCCCTCCAGGCGGGGGCTTCGGGGCGGCGGTCGAAGATCACCAATACGCCGGTGGTGAGGGTGAGGCGGTCCAGGTATCGGTCGAGCTGGGCGAGGCCGCTGGGTGTCGGGTCGTTCTCGCTTGCTCGCCAGACTTTCAGTTCCATGGCTTCCCGTTGCATAAGCCGGTCGCCGGCGGGGCCGATGTAGGGCCAGCGGACCAGTACGTCCAGGCGTTTGGTGCCGGCGGCGTACTCGCGGTCGAGTTGGCCTCCACCGTTGACCAGCCGGTGCAGGAAGGCCATGAGGATGATCTGGCAGGCGGCCTCGTGGTAGCCCTCCTGCCGAATGAGCACCTCGCCGTGCTCCCGCCAGAACACGACGAACTCCTCCAGCAGCCGTGGCAGGTCGAAACGGCCGTCCGGGAGCACGAAGCTGTGCGGATCGGCCATCACGCGCTGCTCCGACGGGTCGCCCAGCACACGCAGGATGACCTCCCGGTAGATCGGGTTGGCCACCTTCAGTGGGGGCTTCTGCTCGACCAGGCCCAGATCGCGGACATAGGACAGGTCGTCGGAGAACGCGGGGTCGGCGTCGGGGTGGTTTCCAGCGACGATCGGTTCGATCACCCGCTTGACTCTGGGCTCGTGCAGTCGGGCCACGAGGGAGTCCAGGTGGGTGGCGCGGGCCCGGATGAGCCGCTCTTTGGCTTCATCCACCTGTGTGGTGGTGATGGTGCCGGTCGCCCCCATCTTGAAGGTGATCTCGTTGGCGAGAGCGTTGACCAGCCATGGTTGTCCCTGGGTCAGCTCGAAGACCCGGTTCACCGCGTCCTTGGTGAACTCCTGGCCGGTGGCCTGGGCGTGCTGGTCGTAGAGTTCGGTGATCTGGTCGGCGGTGAAGTCGCCCAGGCGCAGCGACTCGGCGATGATGTTGAAGGGGCTGGCCGGGTTGGACCGGCCCGGGTCACCGCCCGAGGCGACCTTGTAATCACGCACGTCGCGCAACCCGCACAACACCAACGACGTCGGAAACGGATGGTTTTCCGGCCGTACGTTGTGACCGTCGCGGAGCTGGCTGAGGATATTGACCATGCTGTTGCCTTGCAGGGCGTCGATCTCGTCGAGGAACAGCACTACCCGGCGCGGGCAGCGGCGGCACCACTCGCTCAGTGCCTTACCGAACCGTCTGCCCAGTGTGGCCTGCGGCCATGAAGCCGGAGGGAGCAGCGCGTCCGGCCATCCCGATCGTTCGGTGGCCTCGCGGAGGGAGTCCAGCAGAATCTGCTCCGTGAGGGCGAGGTCGTCACCGACCCCTTTGGCAGTCTCGCAGGAGAACGTCAGGGCGGCGATATCGCCTTCGGCGGTCAGCTCGGAGGCCAGGGTGCGCAGCGTGGTCGTCTTCCCGGTCTGCCGGGGCGCGTGCAGCACGAAGTAGCGGTCCATCTCGATGAGCGCCCGTGCTTCGGGGAGCCGTGGTGCGGGGGGCAGCATGTAGTGGCGCTGCGGGTCGCACGGGCCGGTGGTATTGAAGAATTTCGCTCGGGGTGGCCGCATGGTCACATTCTGCCATTGCCCGCTCTGTCGATGACGAGATTCCGTGCCGGCTGCGATCGCTGGCGGAGGGTTTGGTGAGCATCCATTCCACCCGTTCCCTCAGCACACGGCGGGTGACCTGGTCGAGCGGCAGGTGTCCGAAGCGGGGGAAGACGTGGCGTTCGGCTTCGGCGAGGTAGGTGGCGCGTTGGGTGGTGTGGTTATGACGGTCGTAGCAGGTCTCGAAGTCTTCCTCGGTATTCCTGCTGCCGCCGATGCGCCATTTGACCGGTCGGGACTTCGTGCCGTTCTTGGTCGTGCGTTCGATTGGTGATGTCGGTAGGGCGGGTGGGACTTGAATCCACGACCCACGGATTATGAGTCGGTTTGATTGGTGTCGGGCAGTGTTGCCTGCTGTCGTTTGTGTCGCGTGTTCGGGATTCCACCCATCGTCGTGTTGGCCTGTGCCGACGCGTGCCGCGCTATATCGCATACGCACGAGCAACCACCGAGCAACCCTGCGTTCTTGGCCATTGGCACTATGTGCCATTTGTTCCTATGTCGGGACTACTGTAGCCATCGGCCGGCGATTTCTGTTCGCGGGCCAAGACGACTCACAGTTGCGAAACCCGACCTGCGCTGCGTCTACCGCACGGCCGACCGGCCGGACTTATACGTCACCTGGGCGCTCGATGACACGCTCGCCACGCTGACGGCGCAGCGTTTTCCGCTCGGCTTGGCCGAGGCAGTCGCTCTCGGCCGCAGGTGGGACCTCACCCCGGCGGGCCCGTGGTCGCGACGGCCGGGTACGCGCTGCTCGGCTGGTTCGCCGGCCGCACAGCCGCCCCCGTCGAGAACCTGCCGCCCCCGCCGACCTGGCCGCAACCGCCCACCCTGCGTGACCTGACCTGCTCGTGATCGGGGTCTCAGCAGCTCAGATGTGGGCAGTTCAGTGCCAGCACCAGGCGGTCGCTCCCGTAGGCGCCGGCATAGTCCCCGCGGAATTCATTGACCAGCCACACTTCTCCGCTTGCGGGCCAGTACGCGACGTTTTGCGCGTTAGCGGGAAGAGTCGTCATGTAGTGGACGTCGAGCGTGCTGTGGTCGGCCGAGATCGCGACGCGGTGAAGACAGGACTTCCGGTAGTCGCCGTAGATGTTCGCCGTGCCGCCCGGCATATAGCTGACAGCGGGCGCGCCATTGGGGCATAACCCGACCAGGATGCCGTTGTCGCCGGTGAACACGCCGCCTTGAAGTTCCCAGACTGGACTGGTCCAGCCCTCGGTGGGGCGAACGAGCCCGTCGGAGCCGGTCTTGAGCAGGGCGGTGGACGAGTCCAGAGGCCAGCGGAGGATCTTGCCGCCGGAGGCGCCCCTCTTGTACTCGACGGTGGTGAGGTGGTCGGTGCCGCTGCGATCGAGCGAGACGCCGTTGAAACAGGGCCTCGCCAGGTCGAGGCTGACGCACACCGCCGGTGAGTTGAGCCGGTAGTAGCCGATCTGCGGCAGGGCGAAACCTGAGTACGCCGCCGAGCAGACACCGCCGACGCAGCCGACGTCCCCTGCCGTGGTGGAGTTCATCTTCCAGAAGTGGGTGAGGTCGAAGACCCGTACGAGCCGGTCGCCGCCGGACACGTCCGGGTCGCCGCCGGTGACGAGGAAGAGTTTGTTGCCGTACCACGAGATGCCGTCGGCGTGGGTGGCGATCTCGTGGAAGCCCTCGGCGGTGCTGTCGGGTTCGACCAGCACGACGTGCCGGTAGGGCGCCCCCGCCATGCCATCGGTGACGTCGACGAAGGTGACCCTGGCGAGCCGGTTGGCTCCGTACTCGTGGGAGGCGCCGCTGCGCCAGCTGACTGCCACGATCTTCCGGCCTGCGCAGCCGTCGCAGGGCGGGTAGAGCACCGAGCCGTTCATGCCGTCGCCGCTGCCGGTGATTCCCTGCGGGAACCAGTTCGCGGTCGTGTCGTCGGTGCTGTTCCAGCAGAATCCGCTGACCTGGGCCGAGAGGTGGAGGTCGGTGGGGTGGCAGATCGCGCGGGTGGAGTAGCCGCCGGCTATGACGGTGCCCATCCGCACCTTGGTCACCGGCAGCATGGCGGCCACCGCGTCACGCGCCGGCATGGTCGAGGTGAACGACAACGGCCGGACCTGGGCCAGTTGCGCGGCCGTCAACGCGGAGCCGGTGGCGGCGTCAGCGGGCAGGGGGACGATCAGGAAGGCGGCGAGGAGCGGGACCAGGGCGGCTAATCGCATGATCAAGTTCGTCCTCCCGGAGGGGCGCCGACGCCATCCTCTGTTATGAAGGTTTCCTTCATTACCTACATCAGGCGCCCGGGAAGATCAATGGAAAGCCGTGGAACTTAATGAGGGTTCCTGCGTATTGCCGCTGTCAGGCCTGGGCGTCGCCAGCAGATGATCGCGGCGGCGAGGGTCATGAAGGCTTCGTGGATGTTGTCGCGGATCTCCCGGCGGATGTGCAGGCGGCGGAACCAGTGCAGCAGAGCCATTGTGCGCTCGATGACGCGGCGATGAGCGCCGAGGCCGGAGCCGTGCGGGGTGCCGCGCCGGGCGAGGCGCGGCCGGATGCCGACGCGCCAGACCCGGCGGCGGTAGACGTCATGGTCGTAGCCGCGGTCAGCGTATAAGCAGGCAGGACGCTTGCGTGGCCGGCCCTGCCGGCCACGCACCGGCGGGACAGCCTTGATCGGCGGCATCAAGCCGGGTGACGTCGTTGCGGTTCCCGCCGATCAGTGACAACGCGAGCGGGATGCCGTGGCCTTCGGCGATGACATGGTGTTTCGAGCCCGGTTTCGCGCGGTCGACCGGGCTCGGCCCGGTTTGCGGCCGCCCTTCGGCGCCCGCACGTGCGAGCTGTCGATCACCGCCTTGGACCAGTCCAGACGGCCGGCGGCGTGCAACTCGGCAAGCAGCAGCCGGTGCAGCTTGTCCCACACGCCGGTGGCGTGCCGGTCCCGCAGCCGCCGCCGGCAGGTCATGCCGGAGCCGAAGCCCAACTCCTGTGGCAGGAACTCCCACGGGATCGCGGTGCAGAGCACGAACAAGTTCCCGCACAAAGCCTGGCGAGCACCAGCCGCTTGCGGCCCGGAGTCGCTGCACCTTCGGCACCAACGGCGCGATCCGCTCCCACAAGCCGTCCGAGACGATCCACGGCAACTGGTCACTCTTTCTCACACCCGACGCAACGACAATCATCACCGTGACCTCTTCAGTCATCTGGCATGCGTCTACGCTACAGATCACAAAACCTCGCCGTAGTACTGGCTGGTTGCGCAGGACCACTCACCTTGTTGGGCCGGATGCCGCGGTGTCCAGGTGGTTGTAGATGGCGGTTCTGGCCCGATCGTAGGCTTTCGGGTCGTCGTGCAGCACGGAGGTGGCGTTGGCGGCTTCAAGAAAGGCGATCAGCTCGAAGGCGAGCTGATCGGCGTCCGTGTTCCCGACGAGTTCGCCGAGCTGGCGGGCGTCGTCGATGGCACGCGCCACGAAACGGGTCCAGTCGAGGCCCGCCGCGGCGATGGCATTTCGGACGCGGCCCGGGCGGGCATCGAACTCCGCGGTGACGGCGAAGAAGAAGCAGCCGCCCGGAAAGACCCGCCGCTGCGAGTAGCTCAACCAGTTCTCGCACAGCCGGCGCACCCGCTCCAGGCCCGGTGGCACGGTCAATGCGGGCTGGACGACCTCATCGCGGTACACGCTCATCGCGATGCGGATCGTGGCGAGCTGAAGCTCCTCCTTGGACCCGAAGTAGCCGAACAGGCCGCTCTTGCTCACCCCGAGATCGGCGGCCAGCCGGCCGATCGACAACCCTTCCAGCCCGTCCTGCGAAGCGATGTCCGCCGCCCGGCGCAAGATCGCCGTGCGTGCTCGCTCGTCCCGTGGCCTTCCTGGCATCTCAACCCTCTCCGTGCACGAACGTTCGGTTTCAGAATAGCCGCTTGACGTCGCCTGATGTGCCGTCTTAATCTAAGCACGAACGTTCGTACTGAAAAGGAAGAAACGATGATCGTTATTCCAGCCGTTGATCTGCGGAATCTGGACCGGCGTGCCCTGGGCATGGCTGCGGAAGTGACCGCCCGGGTCACTGCCGCGGACCTTGATCGGCCGACACCGTGTGCGCCGTGGAGCCTGGGCGACCTGCTGCGACACATGGTCAGCGAAAACCACGGTTTCGCCGCCGCTGCGAGTACAGGGGCGCAGCGGTCCACCGAGGACTGTGGCGACCTCGGAGCAGACCCGCTCAGCGCCTTTCACGACTCCGCTGCCGTGGTCACCGAGGCGTTCGCCGCCCCGGACATCTATGACCGTCAGATCGAGGTCGGCGAGTTCGGTTCCTTTGCCGGTCGGATCGCCATCAGCATGCACTGCGTTGACGTTCTCGTGCATGGATGGGACCTCGCCGTGAGCATCGGCGTGCCCTTCCGGCCCGAGCCCGAGCTGGCCGGATCCGCCCTGGCGATAGCCTCCCGGTGGCCGGACACGTCGAAGACCCGCGGTCCAGGCGCCGCATTCGGCGCTCGTGTCCCGGTGCCCGGCGACGCGCCGGACTTCGAGCGGCTGCTCGCTCTGCTGGGCCGTCACCCGTCATGGCAGGCGCCATGCTGAGATCGCACTGGACGCCCGGACCGGCGGCCGGAGTCACCGGCTCGGTGCTCGTCAGCGTCACCGACTTCAAGGCCAACCAGCTGTATGACCTGCCCGGTGTCTACCAGGCCGGGTTCAGCCTGCGCCGCGCCTGGCCCCGTCTGTCCGGAGCGGTCGGCGTGTGGCTGTGGACGGAGCCGCTGCGGGGCAGGTGCGGGTCGGTGTCGATCTGGCAGGACGAACAGGCCCTGCGCGACTTCGTCGCCTGGCCGGATCACGTCACCATCATGCGCCGCTACCGAGGGCGGGGACGGCTCAGGTCCACGACCTGGACGACCGGCCATTCCGACCGGGACGTCTGGGCCCAAGCCCGGTCCTACCTGTCCGATGACGCGACGACGACACCATGACCGGCGCTCCGGAGCCGCAGTGCCACGAAACGAGAGACACCTGTGCGAGATGAATCGGCGACCGCGCCCGGTCGGCATGAGGTGCTGCGGGTGCTGGCCGACCGGGTCCGCCACGCCAGCCGCCCAGGCCGGCGACGGGATGGCCACCGGGTCGCGCTGGCCATCGAAGGCGGCGGCATGCGCGGCACGGTCTCCGCGGGCATGGCCCTGGCCCTGTACGAGAACGGGGTGACGCCGGCCTTCGACGCGGTCTACGGAGCATCGGCGGGGGCCATCACGGCGGCCTGGCTGCTCAGCGGAACCCCCGAGCACCTGACGGGCTGGGCCGAACCCGCCTACGCCAGAGCGCTGATCCGCCCGTCCAACCTGCTGCGCGGCCGGCCGATCGTCGAGGTGCGCGACCTCATCGAGCGCCTGTACCGCGAGGTGGTCCGGATGGACTTCGACGCCGTCCTGAGCAACCCCATCGAATACCACCCGCTGGCCACCGATGCCCGCACCGGGCGATCCACCGATCTGCGCCCGCACCTGACCGGCCCCGCCGAACTACGACTGGCGCTACGGGCCAGTGCCGCACTGCCGTTCCTCGCCGGTCCGCCGATCGAACTGGCGGGGCGGCTCTACTACGACGCGGGACTCGCCGAGTCCATTCCGTACCGCACCGCGCTGGCACAGGGCGCCAGCCACGTCCTCGTCCTGCGCTCCCGCCCAGCGCCTCCGGCTGGTATCGGAGCGCCGGCCGCCGGACCCGAGCCACGACCGTCCTACGTGGCACGCCTGATCGCCGCGACCGTGCTACGCCACCATCCGCAGGCACTGCACCGAAGTCTCCTCAGCCGCGCCCACCGCCTGCTGCACGACGAGGCGCTGCTCGCCCAGTACGACCAGGCCACGCCACCGGCCCCCGGCCGCCAGGCGCCGGCGGTGATGTCCGTGTGTCCCGGGCCTGACACCCCGCGCGTCGGCCGCCTCACCCGCGACGGCGAATCCCTCAAAGCCGCACTCGACGCCGGCCGCGCGGCGGCCGACCGCCACCTGCGACCGCTCCACCGGCTGACCGCCCTGCCGCGGGAGGGGTCGGCGGCGGGCGTTCACGACCCACTTCCCGCCCGTCCACGTCTACCGGCAGCCGGCCCAGGATCGGACCTGGCCGTGATCTCGACCACTGCCGGCCCGCACCGCTGAGGAGCCGCCATGACCATGCTCGACCGCCACGACAACGTCTTCGTCCTAGACCTCGGCGATGACGAAACCCGCATGCATCCCGCTTGGATCGCCGGAACAGATTGCGTGGATCGTATGTCGCCTTGATGATGGCCAGCCTGCGATGGTCCGTCGCCGAATAGCACGCCCGCACCTCGGCTGGATCCGCTCGGCCGGCGAGGAAGTTGACGTACTTGCCTCCTGTCGCCCACGGCTGTCCTTCCGGATGAAACAGGCACGAACCCGGACAAGCCGACGACTCACCAAGAAGTAGTCAACTACGAAGCCGTGGGGACCTCGACCTGGCCACCAGCGGCGACACGTACTCGACCGTTGACACGGCCGCCGACCACGGGGCCGGCTTCCATGTCGTGCCCCAGGGATCGTGCTGGCTGCTGCCTCCGGACGGCGCCACCCAACTCGGTGCGAGCTTCTATGCCTGCTGTATCTACTGATGATCCAGTTGTTCGGCTGGTTGACGTTACATGCGTGGGACGACACCTCCAAGGAGGTGGAGATCCTGGTGCTGCGTCATGAGGTCGCTGTCCTGCGTCGTCAGGTCTCCCAGCCACGAACAGACCGGGCTGACCGGGCGCTGCTGGCCGCACCCCGGTTCACCGGCACCCCGCAAGGGGCCCTGAACCTGGTCTGCGACCTGTATGTCACCGGCATCGACACCTGAACGCCCGCGCACGGCCGGCCCCAGCCCGTCAACCCCCGAGAGACTTCCGGGCCGGACCACTTGGGCATCCGTAAGAGCACGGCCCGCGGGGACCACAGCGGCGACGCTCTAATCCTGGCCTCAGGTTGATCGGGGACAATGAGCGGCAAAAGCATCGACTGGAGGGGGGCGGGCCGGCGTGCGGATCATGATCGCGGATGACGAGGCGGCCATCCGTGAGTCCCTGGAGCGGGTGCTCCAGGTCGAGGGATACGACACCAGCACTGTCGCCAACGGTCTCGCTGTGCTCGACGGGGTCGGTGGCGACGCGCCGGATCTGCTGATCCTCGACGTGATGATGCCCCGCCTCGGCGGGTTGGAGACCTGCCGGCGGTTGCGGGCGGCGGGTCGGGACCTGCCGGTGCTGATGCTGACCGCCCGGGATCAGGTCTCCGACCGGGTCGCGGGGCTGGACGCGGGCGCCGACGACTATCTGCCCAAGCCGTTCGCCACGGAGGAGTTGCTGGCCCGGGTCCGGGCCCTGCTGCGCCGCCGCGCGCCGGGCGACGGTGAGTCGCAGATCCTGACGTTCGCCAACGTCCGGGTCGATCCCGACAGGTTCGAGGCGTGGCGGGGCGGGCGGCCGCTCCGCCTGACCCGGACCGAGTTCTCCCTGTTGGAGATCCTCGTGCGCAACGCGACCCGGGTATTGACCCGAGATGCGCTGTTCGAGGCGATCTGGGGCTTCGACATGAGCGTCACCTCCAACAACCTCCAGGTGTACGTGAGCTACCTGCGCCGCAAGATGGAGGCCGAGGGTGAGCCGCGATTGATCTACACGCTGCGCGGCTTGGGGTACACGTTGCGGGAGACTCCTCCGTGAGCAGGCCCGCCGGCCGGGGCTCGCGCCGGCTGACCCGTTGGTGGCGCCGGCGGTCCCTGCGGACCAGGCTGACGGTGATCGCGGCGACGGCCATCGCGGTCAGCGTGTTCATGGCCTTCCAGGTGGCCAGCGAGCTACTGGCCTGGGAACTGCAGGACACCGCGGAGGATCAGCTACGCGCCGACTCCCGCGTCCTGGCGACGAACGCGGAGCGCGTCGGTCTGGCGCAGGTCCAGCTACTGCCGTATCCCGGATCCGGTCGGCTGGTGCGGGTCATCCTGCCCGACGGCTCGATCCGGACGCCGGCCGGCCAACCCGCGCTGCCCCCGGTCAGCGAGCACGCCGGGCGCGTAGCGCAGGGCGCGTCGGCCGACCTGATGGAGTCGGGCGACAGCGACGACGACGGCTACCTCATCTACACGCTGCGGGCGGGCGAGGGCGCGGTCCAGGTGGCCCGCGTCGCCGACGACGCCCCGATCAACCGGTTCGGGTTGGGCATGCTGCTGATCGGGCTGCTCTGCGTGGTCAGCGGCGCCCTTGTCGGGCGGACCGTGGCGCGGACCGGGCTGGCGCCGATCGACCGGCTGACCGCCGCCGCAGTCCGTGTCGCGCACACCCGGGATCTCGACGCCGACATCCCGGATGAGGGCGGTGGGGAGATCCGGCGGCTGATCCAGTCGATCAACGACATGCTCGCCGCGCTTCGGGACTCCCGGCGGGCCCAGCGGCTGCTCGCCGAGGACGCCGCCCACGAGCTCAAGACCCCGCTCACCAGCCTGCGCCTCAACATCGAGCTGCTGATCCGGCTCCATCGGCGCGGCACCCTGGACAGCGCATTGCCGGCGGAGAGCCGGACCCGGCTGCTCAACGATCTCGGCGTCCAGGTGGCCGAGTTGAGCACCCTTGTCGCCGAGCTGACCGACCTGGCGCGCGGTGACGTCAGCGACGAGAGCACCGAACTGCTCGACCTCGCCGACGTAGTGGTGGCCGCCGCGACCCAGGCGCGATCCCGGGTGCCCGACATCGAGGTCGCGCTCGACGTGACCTCCGTGTGGGTGAGCGGGCGTCCCGCTGCGCTCCAACGGGCGGTGCTCAACCTCATCGACAACGCCGGCAAATGGTCCCCCGTGGACCAGCCGGTCCAGGTCCGGCTCCGTGCCCAGGGCGCGTCGGCGGTGCTCGAGGTCGACGACGCCGGGCCGGGCATCGATGCCGCCGACGTACCGCGGGTGTTCGACCGGTTCTACCGTGCCGACAGCGCCCGGGCGTTGCCGGGATCCGGTCTGGGGCTGTCGATCGTGCAGCGGGTCGTCGACGCCCACGGCGGCCGGGCCACCGTCGCCCGCTCCCCACGCGGTGGCGCGCTGCTTCGGGTCGACCTTCCGGCCGCCCCGATCGCGCGGCTCACCGCCGGGGAGGACACCGCGGTGCGCTGACCCGCCCCGGCGGCGCGGCGCAGGACCAGAGGGCGGCGACCGTCGGGCCCATGAAAGATCCGGGACGGCCTGGGTCCCCGTCCCGGATCTCGTCCGTGCCGCCGCACTCACCGTTGCAGCGTGGGCTCCTCATCGTCCACGAGCGGCCGTTGACCGTCCGGCAGCTCCACCGGTCGGGACAAGCCGGCTCGGCCACCACATCCGCCGACCGATCAGCAGGGTGAGGGCTGGGTGTGCGCGGTGATCACGAGCCACGTCCACCGGTCGGGTGCGGCGCCGGTGCGTGACGACCACGGCCAGACCGGTTTCGGGTCGCGGTCACCGGGCAGATGCTCGACCTGCAGGCAGATCAGGGTGCCGGGTAGTACGGGCAGGTCCCCGTCGTGGTCGGTCCAGGCCGCGCGGCGGGTCAACCTTGGGTGAACGTGGTCCAGGCGCTGGCGTTCGCGGTGCCGTACCGGCTGGTGGCGGTGCTCGTGGTGACTGCCGGGGTCGGCCAGGTCGTCGGGTCGGCGAGGCGGAACTCGGCGCCGTGTTTCGATGAGCGGCCGATCGTGGCACGCGATCGGGGTGGGGACGGCAGGCGCAGGATCCGGTCGGTGCGTAGCCAGCCGAGTACTTCGACGGGTAGGTCCGCGAGTAGGAACGCCGGCCGGGCCGCACGGCGTCGAGGATCGCGGTCCATGAGGCCCGGCCCGGTTCCAGGGCGGCGATGAACGAGTACGGCCAGCCCGGGATCAGCTGGGCCTGTTTCTTGCCGCGGCCGTAGACGTGACCGAATAACCCGTCGGGGCTGGTGGCGGCGTCCGGGCGCTGACGTCCACGGCCAGGACCAGCCGCCCTTGTTCAGCGCACCGTGCCCGTGCCCGTGCCCGTGCCCGTGCCCGTGCCCGCGCCGGTGCTCGGGCGGCAACGACAACCCGACCAGGGTTCGTACCGGCCCATCAGTACAGAGCACCGCGTCGGTGAGCTAAAACAGCGCGTCGACCCGCGCGGTCAGGCAGGCGTAGAAGTCGGTTTGAGCCTAGTTTGGCTCCCGTCCATCGCCGACGGACTTTCGTGGGCGTGACTTCGGGCCCAGTTGCGACGGGCCTTGATTCTCGTGCGGGTGTCGAACGGCGCTCCGGAGAGAAGTACCGTGGTACTACCTCCCTCCCGAAGATGACGACCGCAGTACGACGAAACGGGACGGAATCGGGCCTAGCGTTCAGGGCTATGACGAAACCTGAGAGTCCACTGCGGAGGTTCGGGGCGGCCACCATGGCGCTGGCGACGGCGTTCGCTGTCGTCGCCGCCTGCGGGTCGGACGCCGACAAGAGAGCGGCGCCCGCCGCGGCCGGCTCGCACAGCGCGCACGCGGGCGGGCCATCGGCTCCACCGCAGCCGCTGCGGGCCGGCGAGCGGTTCGTCAACCTGAAGATGGCCGAGGCCTACACGCCCGCGCCGCCGGAGGGCGGCGGCACGGACGAGTACCGGTGCCAGGTGATCGATCCGGGCCTGACCAGGGCGGCGTTCCTGACCGGGACCCAGGTCATGCCGGAGAACGTCGCCATCGCACACCACGCCATCGTGTACGCGGTGCCGCCGGGCGGCGCTGCCGCGGTGCGCGAGCAGGACGCGAAGACCCCCGGCCTCGGCTGGCAGTGTTTCGGCGGGACCGGCGTGGCCGGCGCCGAGGTGGAAGAGGGGGACGCGGCGTGGGTGGACACCTGGGCGCCGGGCGCCACGGAGACGCTGCTCGACCAGGACGCCGGCTTCAAGCTGGAGCCGCGCAGCCTGATCGTCCTCCAGATCCACTACAACCTGCTCGCGACCGACGGCAAGCCGGCCGGGTCGGATCGCTCGGCGGTGCGGCTGCGGCTGACGGACGGCACGCCGCAGACCCAGGAACTCGAGACGTGGTCGCTCGACGCGCCGACCGACCTGCCCTGCGCCGCCGACGAGTCGGGTCCGCTCTGTGACCGGGCGGCCTCGATCGCGGACGTGACGAAGCGGTTCGGGCCGGATGTCGGCGAGATGGCGGACCGTCAGGTGGAGGAGTGCAACCAGGGCGGCGCGCCGAAGCCCGGTGACACCCAGACCTGCGACCACAAGGTGGAGGCGCCGATGACGCTGTTCGCTGGTTTCGGCCACATGCACCTGCTCGGGCGGGCCATCAAGGTCGAACTCAACCCGGGCACGCCGAAGGCCAAGGTCGTGCTGGACGTGCCGCAGTTCGACTTCGACAACCAGCGGCTGATGAAGCTGCCGTCGCCGGTGGAGATCGGCCCGGGGGACACGCTGCGGGTGACGTGTACGCACGACGCGGGGCTGCGCAAACTGCTGCCGCAGCTGAGCAAGCTGCCACCGCGCTACGTGGTGTGGGGCGACGGCACCAGCGACGAGATGTGCACGGGCATCATGTCGGTCTCCCCCCGCAAGTCCTGACGAAGCGTCGAACGTGTGTGAGCTCGCTGAGGTCAACAAGCCGAAAAACAGCTCTGAGCTCACACACGTCCGCACTGAACTCACACCCACCCCATGCGGCGTCGCGGCGGTCGGACGGGCGGTGACGTGGGCGGCTGCAGGCGGACCGGCAGCGGAGCGGCCGATCACGCGGAGTGGATCGGCCCGGAGCGGTGCGGCTGGGAACCACGGTCGCGCCCCCGACGGACGCGCGAGATGAAGCGCTAAATCGGCCGGGTGAGTCTCAGGTCGTAGGCGAGGATGACGGCCTGGATCCGGTCCCGTGCGCCGATCTTGGCGAGGACCCGCCCGACGTGGGTCTTCACCGTCGACTCCGACAGCGTGAACCGTTGCGCGATCTCGCCGTTGGTGAGGCCGTGGCCTATGGCGACGAGGATCTCGCGCTCGCGGGCGGTCAGGGAGTCCAGCCGGGGATCCTCCCGCACGGGCCCGCAGAGGTCATCGCTGAGCCGGTCGGCGAACGCGTCGAGCAGCCGCCGAGTCAGCGCCGGCGCGATCACCGCGTCCCCGGCGGCGACGGCCCGGATGCCGGCGAGCAGCTCCTCCGGGTGGATGTCCTTCAGCAGGAAACCGCTCGCCCCGGCCCGCAGCGCGGCGAGCGCGTACCGGTCCACGTCGAACGTCGTCAACACCAGGATCCGCGAACGCCCACCGGCGGCGACGATGCGCCGGGTGGCCTCGATCCCATCGACGCCCGGCATGCGGATGTCAATCAGCACCACGTCGGGATGCAGCTCGGTGGTCCGCCGAACGGCCTCGGCGCCGTTCTCGGCCTCGCCGACGATCTCGGTGTCGGGGGTGCTCTCCAGCAGCATGCGAAACCCGAAGCGCTGCAGCGGCTGGGCGTCCACCACGAGCACAGAGATCATGAATGGCTGCCTTTCAGGGTCGCGTAGACGGTCCAGCCGTCGTCCGATGCGGGGCCGGCGCTGACCGTGCCGTCGTAGAGCGCGGCGCGTCCGGCCATGCCGGCAAGGCCGAGACCCGCGTCGCCCGGCGATGCCTCCTTCATACTGAGCGAACCTGAGACGACTGTTAGAACGGTGCTCAGGCCGGTTGGCCGCCGAAGCGGGTTCGGCGTCGGGCGGGCCGCTGTCGTGCACGACGATGTGGACCTGGCAGGAGTCGGCCGCCAGGCTCAGGTCGACGGTGGTGCACGGGCCGGCGTACTTGAGGGCGTTGGTCAGGGCCTCCTGCACGATGCGGAAGGCGGCCAGTTGCACGCCGAGGTCCAGCCGGTCGGGGCTGCCGGATCGCGATCATCGCAACAGCCGATTTCGCAGCGCTCGGATCTCGTGCTCCAGGGCGACGTTCGACTCTGCGCATGCCGATGATTACATCCGCCCAGGTCATGGCTCTGAGAGGGCTTCGGGTGCCGTACGCGGGTTCCGGTCGCCCAGAGGCGGAAACGCGTACGGCAGGATGATCCGCTGTGCTTCTTCGCCTGACGTACCTGACCGTCACGAACGCTTTCGCCGCGCTGCGATTGCCACCCATGGGCGATCGGGACAAGGACGTGAAGATTCTCGTCCTGCGTCACCAGATCACCGTCCTTGAACGCCAGCTCGGCGCTGACATCAAAGTGAGATTCGCACCCGAGGATCGGGCCTTTCTCGCCGCTCTCCTGACCTCGCTGCCCCGCAAGGTCCTGCGCCGGCTGCGGCTCCTCGTCCGGCCGGACACCGTCCTGCGCCGACACCGCGATCTGATGGAACGACGTCACGCCCGTACCTGCAGGCCGAAGCGGGTCGGTCGCCCGCCCACGCTCCGCTCCATCCGCACTCTCATCCTGCGCCTTGTTCGGGAGAACCCGAGCTGGGGCTATCGGCGGGTCCACGGCGAGCTCACCACCCTGCTGGCCTGCGACTTTATCGAGATCATCACCCTGAACGGCCAGTGCCAGTACATCCTGGCCGTCATCGAGCACGCCACCAGGCGCATCCGTGTGCTCAGCACCACCGCGCACCCCACCGCAAATTGGGTCGTTCAGGCGATAAGGAACCTGGTGGTGGACCTGGACGATGCGGGTTGTCGGGCGCACTTTCTGCTCCGAGATCGGGATGGACAGTTCCCCGCCCTCATAGACGAGATCCTCGCCGAGGCCGGCATCAAGACGGTGCTCACCGGCATCCGGATACCGCGGATGAACTCGATCATGGAGCGATGGGTGCAGTCCTGCCGCCGTGAACTCCTCGACCGCTGCCTCGTATGGAACGAACACCACCTGAGGCATGCCCTACGCGAGTACGAACGACTCTACAACCAGCACCGCGCCCATCAAGCCCTGGACCAAGCCGCGCCGCTGCGTTCCGTACCGGACCCGATTGCGGATCCCAGGCGGATCATCAACCTGAACGTACGCCGACGAGACCAGCTCGGCGGCGTCCTCTACGAGTACTCACATGCTGCTTGACCTGTATGGATGTGATTTCCGGCAGGCGCAGTGTGGAAGGTGAAGGAAGGAGCGCCGAAAACCGATTCGTCGGACGCGGTGGTCGCGCTGGACAAGGGCACGATCGCTGCCCTTCGGGCGCACAAGACGCGACAGAACGAGTAACGGTTGGCGTGGGGAGCGGCGTGGACGGACAGTGGCCGCATCTTCACGAAGGAGGATGGCAATGAGTTGACGCCTGACTGGGTCAGTGAACATTTCGAGCGGTTGGCTTTCGCGGCCGGCCTGCCGCCGATCCGGCTGCATGACCTTCGCCATGGCGCGGCCACGCTGTCGCTGGCGGGCAATGACATGAAGACGACGTCGGCGACGCTGCGGCACTCCAGCCTGTCGATCACGGCCGACTTGTACACGACGGTGCTGCCGGAAGTGGCGCGGGAAGCGGCCGAGGCGAGTGCCCTTCTGGTGCCCCGGGCGGTGATTGTGGGGGAGGCGTCCGAAACTGGCGGTCTCCCTTCGGTCTCCCAGATGGACGACCGGCGACCCACGGACTCGACAGGATCAAGGAACTCGCAGGTAAAGGCTAGAGTTAAGGAGTAGGGCGGGTGGGACTTGAACCCACGACCCACGGATTATGAGTCCGATGCTCTGACCGGCTGAGCTACCGCCCCTGGATGAAGTTGTACGGCCTGGCGCAAGCTGACGAAACGATCATGCCGAGCCCGTGCGCATGCTAAGGCTAGAGCATTCGACCCCATCGTGCTGCCCGGCCGGTGGAGACGCGTCTCCGCGGACATCATTCCATGCCCGGCGGCGTTGGTGGAGACCATGTCGATCATTTCGCCCCTTGTCGCCTCGGTGTTCTCGGATGGCGGAATTGGGCGAGCGCTTGGTTCAAGGGCATGGGGGCCGCGGGTGTTCGGGGAAGGGGAGGGTGAAGGTGGAGAGGGAGGAGGAGGGGAGGGCTGAGAGTGAGGGGAGGGGCGGCGAGCGAGGGGTGTTCGCCGGCCCCTCCGGTTGGCAGGTTGTTATGGGCGGTTCAGGCCCAGTGTGTACGAGCCCGCCCCGCCGTAAGCGTGCACCCGGTACCGGTAGTAGCCGGACGTGCCGTTGTAGGTGATCGTTTCGTCAGGGTTCGGGCTGTCGCCGCTGGCCACCACGGACCAGGTGGAGCCGTTCCACTTCTGCAGGTAGACGTCGAAGTCCACCCCGTTGGGCCCGTCCAGGCAGGCCGTGTGGCTGCCCGACACCGTCGCCTGGTAGTACGAGCCGTTCGGCTGGTACTGGCTCTGGTTCGAGGTCAGTGACCCGCTGTACGTCTCCTCGTACCCCTGGCAGCCCGTTGGCGGCGGGTCGGTGCCGCCGGCCGTGACCAGGGTCAGGCCGCCGGCCGAGATGATCTCCGCGATCGGCTGGAAGTACGTGGTCCCGCCGACGCTGCAGTTGCCCGAGCCGCCCGACGTCATGCCCTGGGCCTGGTCGCCCGAGATGAACGAGCCGCCCGAGTCCCCGCCCTCCGCGCACACCGTGGTACGCGTCAGGCCGGACACCGTGCCCTCCGGGTAGTTGACGGTGGAGTTCAGGGCGGTGACCGTGCCGCAGTGCCACTGGGTGGTGGAGCCCGAGCGGCAGACCGAGCCCTGGGGCTGGGTGACGGTCGCCCCGCGTACGGGGAGGATGCCGGCGCTGTAGCCGTTCACGACGCCGGCGGCGGTCCAGTTGGAGTTCGTGGCCACCCAGGCGTAGTCGTTGCCGGGGAAGGACGAGATCTGGACCGTGCCCTGCGCCACCCGGTTGAAGCCGGTCGTGGTCACGCCGTTGGGGCCGCAGTGGCCGGCGGTCGTGAAGCCCAGTTGGGTGCCGCGCCGGACGGCGAAGCCGATCGAGCAGCGGTAGCCCTGCGAGGTGTAGTACGCGTCTCCGCCCCGGATCTCGTAGAAGAGGCGAGGCCGTTCCGCCGACGGCTCGAACGTGACGGCGGAGGCGTCCAGGCCGCCGGCGGCGACCCACGCGCGGGCCGCCCGTTCGTCGCTGGTCTGGACGACGACCGCGTTGTGCTGCGGGGAGATGCCCCAGCTGTGCACCGCCGCCGGTGGCGCGGTCCGGTCCAGGCCCTCCTTGACGGCGGTGAGCTGGGCGAACGAGCGTGGCACGATGCGGGCTTTGGCGCCGGCCCGGGTGATCTCGGCCGTGTCGGAGGCGGCCACGCTCGCCACGACGAGGGTGCCTGCCGGACCTTCGTACCAGGTGCCGGCATAGCGGTCGCCGAGCCTCTTGCTCAGGCCCGGGGTGACGGCGTTGCCACGGGTCTCGTTCGCCAGGCGGTCGACCGCCTGCTCCTTGGTGATCCCTAGGTCGCGCTGCAGGGCGTCGACCACGCCTGACGGTGGTTTCGCGGCGACGGCCGGGGTGGCCGTCACGACTAACGCGCCGATCGCGATCGCGATCAGCGCCGGGGTTCGGAGCATGGGTGTCTCCTCGCTGCTGGGGTGCCGTCACGGTAACGGGGGGTCCCGGAGCGGAGGAGTATTACTTTGCCCCTATTACGGTGTTATGGAGCGGTGCCGTAACCCGGATTGCGGACCAGCCAGTCGTAGTAGACCGGGCTGCGGCGTACGGCCTCCATGTGGGCCTGTTTCGCCTGGCCCACCACCCACGCGGCTTCGGGTGCGGTGGGATGGCGGCCGAGCAGTTGCCGCCAGCGCAGGGGCGCGCCGGCCAGCGGGACCATGATCAGTCCTTGCGCGGGCTGGTGGGTGGCCTGACAGAGGACGACGGCCCGGCCCACCTGGGCGAGGTGCGTACAGGTCGGTACGTCGGTCTCGTAGATCGTTCCGGGCGTGAACCCGGCCCGCGCGCAGGCCATCGCGAAGCAGTCCGCGAAGCAGCCGTCACCCGGAGTCACCGCCCATTGCTCTCCGGCCAGGTCGGCCAGTTCCACCTCCTTCTCCTTGGCGACGGGATGGTCCTCTCCGACCAGGCAGAAGACGGGATCGAGGCTGATCGTCTCCCACAGGAGCGTGCCGGTGGGCGTGCCCGAGTCGCCGCACGCGCCGGTCAGCACGTAGTCGAGGCGGCCGAGCTCGACCATGCTGGTCAGCTCGTGCGTGGACCAGGACGTGTACGTGCTGACCGTCCGCTCCGCGGCGAGACGGTCGACCAGGCCGCCGAGTATCGGCCCGTTCGTGGCGCCGATGCGGAAGCCGGGGGAGGGGGCGTGAGCGAAACGTACGGCTTCGTCCTGCAGTTCTTTGGCTGCGGGGAGGAGTACCCGTGCCCTGGCGAGCACGAGTTCGCCGAGGCGGGTAGGCCTGGCGCCGTGGCGGTCACGCTCGAAGAGGGCGCCGCCGAGCACCCTTTCGATGCGCTTCAGCTGTGCGGTCAGGGCCGGTTGTGCCAGCCCGAGGAGGGACGCGGCTTTGCTCACACTTCCCGCGTCCGCGACCGCGCGGACGATCCTGAGGTGCCTGAGCTCGAGGTCCATAACGGGAAGGTAAGGCGGCGCTCTCTTACAAACAATGCCTATATGTCAGGAATTGTGACAGATAATGTCGGGGCTCTCCGGGGTAGAGGGAACCCATGACGACCATGGGAATAGACCCGGCCCAGCTCAGCGACGATGATCTGCTACGCGAACTGCGCCAGCTCCACACGACCCGCAGCGATACTTTCTTCCACGGATCCGACGACGCCCTCGAACGGCACACGTCGCGCACCGACGAGCTCGAGGCCGAATACCTCCGCCGCAACCCGGACCGCGAGGTCGATCCGCAGCGGCTGAGAGAGGGAGCGAGGCAGCGCTCATGACCGGAGCCCACGATGTGCAGGCCCTGTCCGACCAGGACATCCACGTGTACGAGGCGGTGGCCGCCCAGGCCATCGAGTCGGGCGGCGCGGGGCTCGCCGGGGTGGTACGAGCCTCGGGCCTGACGGAGGAGCAGGTGAGCGCCAGCCTGTCCAGGCTGGTCGAGCACGGCTACGTGGTGCCGCGAGGCGAGAACTACGTCCTGGGGCCCCACACGTTCGAAGTCGACTACTGAGGCCACTGAGACGGCCAAGGGGTCGAAGGATCGGCGGACGAGCCGCCGAACAGGGCGCGGAGCACACCCGCGCGCTCCGCCGGCACGCCCGCCGCGCGCTGCCCGGCCGCCTCCCCAGGCGTGAACCCCGCCGCGCACCAGACCGCCACCTCCTCCAAGGGGACGGCGCCCCACCAGGCGGCCATGACCTCCACCGCGGGCGACCCCGTCCGCGCAGCCTCCGCCGCCGTGAACCCCAGCGCCCGGAACACCCGCGCGTCCCCCTGGTCCACCCGCCGCCGCGCCCACTGCTCGGCCTCGGCCGCGTCCCAGCCCGCGTCGGCGTAGGCACGCGCCACGTCGGCGGGCACGTCCGCGCGGAGCAACGTCCGCAGGGTCTCGACGACCGGGCCGGGAGGGCCGCGTCCGGGCTGGGCGCGGCCGGCCGGGCGTACCAGGGGACGCGGCGTGGCCGTTCACCGGCCAGATGCCTGCGGGCCGCGTCGTGCGGGGCCACGCCGAGCTCGTGCCAGCGCACCGCGTCCTGGGGAGTCATGCCGGCGCGCTGCCAGACGGCGACCGTAGCCGGGGCGGCGGACGCGGTACGCCACAGCCGGGCCTCGGCGGGCCTCGTGACCCCCGCCTCCCGCCAGGCCGCGGCCTCCTCGGGACCGAAACCGGCACCACGCCACCGCCGGACCTCACCTTGCGTGAAGTCCTTCCAGTCCGTCACGCCACCTCCACCGTGTTCGCCCAGGCAGGCGCTGTGTGGCGGGCGCCGAACAGGCAGATCACGACCTGCGGACGGGGGCGCCGCTCCGGCCACGGGGTGTCGCCGTCGGTCAGCACGATCAGCAGGTCGGCCCCGGCGGCCGCCGCGAAGGCCGGTCGCAGGTCCGTGCCCCCGCCGCCCACCAGCTCCACCCGCCCCGCCTCCCGTACGCGCTGGGCCGGATGCGCCTCGGCGTCGCAGCAGATCACGTCGATCCAGGGTCGCCCGGCCGCCCGGAGCACGCCGTCCAGCTCCCCGAGCGCTCGCTCCAAGTCGGTACGGGCGACGCTCCCCGAGGTGTCGATCACGACCGCGATCCGGGGGAGCGGGCGTACCAGGGCGGGCAGCACGATCCCCGGCACCGCGCCGGCCCGCCTGGACGGGCGGCGGTAGCTGTAGTCCACCCGGCCGGCCGCCTGCGCCGAACCTCTTCTGACCAGCGCCGCCAGCCGGGCCCGCCAGTCCACCTCGGGGCGGCGCGCGGCCTCGGCCCAGCGCCGCCACCCGCCGGGAACCGTCCCCCTGGCCTCGATCCCGGCGGCGACGGCCCGGGTGAGGAGCTCGCGTTCCACGGCGGTCATGGCGCTCGGGCCGGTGAACGGCGGGCGGGCGCAGGGGTTCAGGCCGGGCGGGACGTCGATGAGGTCGAGCAGTTCGGCGTACCGCTCGGCGAGCAGGCCGTCGGGCAGGCCCAGGGTCTCGGGGGAGACGGCGCCGGCGGGGCCGCCGGCTTCGAGGTCGTCGTTGATCTCGGCGTCGGCGGCCAGGCGCCAGTCCGGGCCCGGGTGTGACCTGCCGCGGGCGTGGTGGTCTCTGAGCAGGTGCCCGACCTGGTGGATCAGCCACCAGCCGAGCTCGGGGACGGGGGTGGAGGTGGTGGCGGGCGGGCTGAGGTGCACGTTCCAGTGCTCGTCGGCGGGCAGGCCGGGTGGGGCGTCGTCGTGCACGAGCGGGTTGAGCGCGAAGAGCGCCGAGGTCAGGTACGGCGCCCGCCCGGCGGCCCAAAGCCGAGCAGCCCGAAACCTCTCGATGGCTGCCCGCTCAACCGCTGCCCGCTCGACCGCTGCCCGCTCGACCGCTGCCCGCTCGACCGCTGCCCGCTCGACCGCTGCCCGCTCGACCGCTGCCCGCTCGACCGCTGCCCGCTCAACCGCCGCGCGCTCTTCGGCCGCGCGTTCCGTCGTGGTCCGGTCGTCTTCGGAGGGTGGGTTCATGGCATGAGCCCCGCGGCGCGCAGGATCGGGGCCAGTTCCAGCACCGTCGTCGGCAGGGTCGCGCCATGCGGCCGGCGGGCCGCCAGCGAGCGGGCCGCGGTCGCCGCCACGTCGGGGGTCCGCCTGGCCACCCGCCCGATCAGCGCCCAAGCCCGCTGCCACGAATCCGCGCCCCCATCCGCCGTCACGTGCGCCACCACCGACCCGAGCACCGCGTGCACCCGGTCCACCCGGTCGGGCAGCGGCGCGGCCGGGTCGGTGAGCAGGGTCTCGGGGTCGGGCAGGTCCAGGTCGCGCACCCAGGACAGCAGCTCGAACCCGGCCGCCTCCCCGACGGCGCCGACCACGAGCTCCGCCCGCACCGCCTCACCGGCCGCCTCACCGCTCATCCCGTCGGTGGCGCAGAGGGCGGTGGCGGCCAGCTCCCACGTACGGGGGCTCGGCCAGGCGCGCGCGGGCCCGTCCGGCACCGCCAGCACCAGCTCGGGCCGCACCCGCAGGAACGCCCCCACCAGCGCCCGAGCCCGGCCCACCCCGCTCAGGTCCACACCGGAAGCCGGGGGCGGCGCGGCGAACCCGTTCGTGAACCCCTCCGCCACCGACGCCGCGCTGATCTTCCAGTCGAGGTGGATCAGCCGGTTCGCCAGCGGCGCCGACAGGTCCCATCCGTCCGCCGCCTGCTCCGGCGGGTTGGCCGCCGCCACGATGCGCACGGCCGGCGGCAGCGCCAGGTCCCCGACCGTCCGCTCCAGCACCACCCGCAACATCGCGGCCTGTACGGCGGGCGGCGCCGTGGTCAGCTCGTCCAGGAACAGGATCCCCGTCCCGGCCGCCGCCAGCCGCTCGGCCCAGCGCGGCGGCGCGAACCAGGTGCCCCCGTCGCGCAGCACCGGCAGCCCGGCGAAGTCGCTCGGCTCCCTGATCGAGCCCACCACCACCTCCACCGGCAGCCCGAGCCGCTCCCCGAGCGCCAGCACGGCCGACGTCTTCCCGGTGCCCGGCGACCCCCACAGGATCACCGGCAGGTTCGCCGCCACCGCCACGGACAACGCGTCCACACATCCTCCTCACGTCAACTTTGATTGACCCCAGCAAGGTCAACGTAGGTTGACGCAGGGGAGAATGTCAAACGGCAGACGGGGGGCACGAGAGCGCGAAGGCTCGCGAGGGGCGCAGGGGCCCAGGAGCGCAGGGGGGCGGGGGCAGGGGCGGGGGGTCAGATCTCCAGGACGAGCTTGCCGACGAAGTCGCCGCTCTCGATGAGCGTGTGCGCCTTGGCCGCCCCGGCCAGCGGGAACACCCGGTCCACGTGCGGGTTCAGCCTCCCGTCCGCCACCAGCGCGCCCAGCTCCGCCAGCGCGGCGTGGTCGGGCTCCACGACGAACACGCCGTGCCGCAGCCCGGCCCGCTCGTACGCCGCCACGTCCGCGTCGGACATCCCCGCCGCCCCGATGAACGCGCCCCCGTCCCGGAGCACCGGCAGCGACCGGGCCGGATAGTCCTTGCCCACCAGGTCGAACACGACGTCCACCCCGGACACGGCCGCCGCGAAGTCCACGCCGGTGTAGTCGATCACCTCGTCCGCCCCGAGCCCCCGGACGAAGTCGTGCTTGGCGGCCCGCGCCGTGCCGATCACGTACGCGCCGCGCAGCTTGGCGAGTTGCACGGCCAGATGCCCGACCCCGCCCGCGGCCGCGTGCACCAGCACCCGCTGCCCCGGCGCGACGCCGGCGACGTCGGAGAACGCCTGCCAGGCCGTCAGCCCCGGCATGGGCAGCGCCGCGGCCCGCACGTGATCCACCCCGGCGGGCTTGCGGGCGAACTGACGCGGCCTGGCCACCACGTACTCGGCGTAGGCCCCGCCGTAGAGCGGAAAGTTGACCATGCCGAACACCTCGTCGCCCGGTTTGAACCGGCCGACGTAGACCCCGACCTCCTCGACGACGCCGGACACGTCCCACCCGGGGACCAGCGGCGGCTCGGTGTAGTCCGGCGGGTACGGCGTGCGCCGCAGCTTCCAGTCGGGCGGGTTGACGCCCGCCGCCCTGACCCGGATCAGCATCTCGTGCGCCTGGGGCTCAGGGCGCGGCAGCTCGGCGAGCTCCAGCACGTCGGGCTCGCCGAATGAACGGTAAACGATTGCCTGCATGCCGCCCATGCTGGTCAACCCCGGTACCTCTTGTGAAGAAGGCACCTGAATGGTATTCAGGTACCTGATGGATACCACGTTTCCCGACCTTCGCCAGTATGGCGGAGCAGACGCGTTCCTCCAGGCGTGCAAGCCCCGCACCGTGCTCGACCTGTTCACCGGCAAGTGGACGGGGCTGGTCATGGGCGCGCTGCTCGACGGCCCCCGGCGCTTCAACGAGCTGCGCAGGATGCTCGACGGCATCACCCAGAAGATGCTGTCGCAGACCCTGCGCACGCTCGAGCGCGACGGCCTGATCACCCGCACCGTCTACCCGACGATCCCGCCCCGCGTCGACTACGAGCTCACCCGCCTCGGCCGCAGCGCCATGGGCGTGCTGCAGGCGATCGGCGCGTGGGCCGGCGAGCACGCCGACGAGGTGCTCGCCTCCAGGCAGTCCTACGACGAGCGGGCCAAGGAGCCGGTCAGATCCGTCTGACCCTGGCCCACACCACGAACGCGCCGCCGAAGACCGCCATGGCCAGCCCGGTCCACAGGTTGATGGCGCTGCCCAGGACTCCGGCGACGATCAGGATCACGCCGTAGAGCAGGAACAGGCCGCCGATCACCATTCTGATGTCACTCACAGGATCACCCCGTACGCCAGGGCCGCCAGGACGACCGCGCCGATACCGAGCAGCAGGGGCGAGCGGTACCACCGCGCGTCCCCGGCCAGTGCGTCGTCCTCCAGGTTCACGGCGCTGAGCCCGTACACGAGCCCGCGCAACTCCTCTTCCGGCTTGCGCGTGGTGAACAGCGTCACCACCACGGACACCACCACGTCCACCACGAACGCCACGCCCGCGCCCCAGAAGCTGGCGTTCAGCTCCGTGCCGAAGTCCAGCAGCCCCGCCTTGTACGAGAAGTACGACACGAAGGCGGCCAGCGTCCCCGCGAGGAGGCCCCAGAACCCGGCCCACGGCGTCATCCGCCGCCAGAAGAGCCCGACGATGAACGTCGCGAACAGCGGCGCGTTGAAGAATGAGAACAGCGCCTGCAAATAGTTCATGATGTTGGAGTAGCCGGCCGCGATGAACGCCGTGCCGACCCCCATCGCCACGCCCGCCACGGTCGCGACCCGGCCCACCAGCAGGTAGTGCCGGTCCTCCCGGTCGGGCCGCAGGTGGGCCTGCCAGATGTCGTTGGTGAACACCGTGTTGAACCCGCTGATGTTGGCCGCCATCCCCGCCATGAACGAGGCCAGCAGCCCGGTCACCGCGATCCCCAGCACCCCGTTCGGCAGCAGGTCGCGCATCAGCAGCGGGATCGCGTTGTTGTAGTCCTGCCCCTGGCCCCACCCGTCGAACAGGACGAGCGCGATCAGCCCCGGCAGCACCGTCACCAGCGGAATGAAGATCTTCGGGTACGCGGCGATGATCGGCGTCATCCGGGCCGCGTTCGTGTTCCTGGCCGACAGGGCCCGCTGCACCTCGGCGAAGTTCGTGGTCCAGTAGCCGAACGACAGCACGAACCCGAGACCGAACACGATCCCGACCCAGTGCGCCTGCATGGGGTTGTCGCCGGTGACGTTCGCCCAGGTGTGCAGGCCGGCCTCGCCGAGCGAGCTCTGCCGTACCTTCTCGAACAGGCCGGAGATGCCGCCCACCTTGATGAGGCCCAGCACGGTGAGCGGGATCAGCCCGGCGAGGATCACGAAGAACTGCAGGACCTCGTTGTAGATCGCCGACGAGAGGCCGCCGAGCGTGATGTACGACAGCACGATGACCGCCGACACCACCACCGAGACCACCAGCGGCCAGCCCAGCAGCGCCTCGATGACCAGGGCCAGGGCGTAGAGGTTGACCCCGGCGATGAGGATCTGCGCGACCGCGAACATGATCGCGTTCAGGAGCTGGGTGGCCCCGTTGAAGCGCCTGCGCAGGAACTCCGGCACGCTGCGCACCTTGGAGCGGTAGTAGAAGGGCATCATCACGATGCCGAGGAACACCATCGCCGGGACGGCGCCGATCCAGTAGTAGTGCACGGTCATCGCGCCGTACTGGACGCCCTGGGCCGCCATGCCGAGGATCTCGATCGCGCCCAGGTTCGCCGACACGAACGCCAGGCCGGTGATCCACGCCGGTAACCCGCGTCCGGCCAGGAAGAAGTCCAGGCTGGAGCTGATGCGTTTGCGTGCGGCGAAGCCGATGGCGAGCACGGTGGCGAAGTAGATCGCGATGAGCACGTAGTCGAGGAGGTTCACATCGAGACGCACGGGAAACCCGCTACCCAAGAGGTGGACCATTGAACGCGGCCCGCCCTACTGTCAAGGGGTGGACGTCGCCGACCTGAGCCCCGCGCAGGCGCGGGAGCGCTTCCGAAGCGGCGAGCGGGTGCCCACCGCGGGCTGGTGCCGGGGCTGGACGCAGGCCAACCTGATCGCCGTACCCGCCCGGCTGAGGTACGAGCTGCTGCTGTTCGCCCATCGCAACCCCCAGGCGTGTCCCGTGCTCGACGTGGGGGAGCCGGGGTCGTGGTCCACCTCGCTCTTCGCCGGCGACCTGCGGACGGACCTGCCCGCGTACCGGCTCTACCGCGACGGGGAGGCGGTCGCCGACCTCGGGGACGTGGTGGCGGAGTGGCGCGAGGACCTGGTGCCGTTCCTCATCGGCTGCAGCTTCACCTTCGAGCGGGCGCTGCTGGCCGCCGGTGTGCCGGTGCGGCACCTGGAGCTGGGGACGAATGTGCCGATGTACGTCACCGACGTCCCCTGCGAGGCCACCGGCAGCCTGTCGGGGCCGCTGGTCGTGTCGATGCGGCCGGTGCCCGAGGCGCTGGTGGAGATCGCGGTCGAGGTGAGCGGCCGCTACCCGATGGTGCATGGCGCGCCGGTGCAGGTGGGCGACCCCGCCGCGATCGGCATCGACGACCTGGCCCGGCCCGACTACGGCGACCCGGTGGAGGTGCGGGCGGGGGAGGTGCCGCTGTTCTGGGCCTGCGGGGTGACGCCGCAGGCGGCGATCATGGCCAGCGGCGTCGAGTACGCGATCGGCCACCTGCCGGGCCACATGGCGATCATGGACGCCCGTGACGACGACTATCGAGTGACTTAACGAGATATTTCGCCGTATAGGTGGATGCTTCGGTCATGTCGGTCGGCGTGCCCTCGAACACCACCCGGCCCCCGTGCTGCCCGGCCTCCGGGCCGAGGTCGATCACCCAGTCGGCGTGCTTGACCACGTCGAGGTCGTGCTCCACCACGACGGCCGTGTTGCCCTCGTCGACGAGCCGGTCGAGCAGCGCCAGCAGCGTGTCCACGTCCGCCATGTGCAGCCCGGTGGTCGGCTCGTCGAAGACGTACAGCCGGCCGCGCTCGCGTAGCCGGTGCGCCAGCTTCAGCCGCTGGCGCTCCCCGCCCGACAGCGTGGTCAGCGGCTGCCCGAGCGTCAGGTAGCCCAGCCCCAGCTCGCCCAGCCGGGCCACGCCCGGCAACTCGAACGCCCGCGCCGCCTCGTTCGCCGTCATCGCCAGCACGTCCGCGACCGTCCGCCCCGCCACCGTGTACGACAGCGCCTCGTCGTTGTACCGGCTGCCCCCGCACGCGTCGCACACCCGCGTCACCGGGTCCATGAACGCCAGGTCCGTCTTGATCTCGCCCCGCCCCTTGCACACCGGGCACGCGCCGGCCGAGTTGAAGCTGAACAGCCCCGGCGACCTGCCGCCGGCCTCGGCGAACATCCTGCGCAGCGGGTTCATGGCGTTCAGGTAGGTGGCCGGCGTCGATCGGGGCGAGGCGGCGATGGCCGACTGGTCGACGAGGATCGCGCCGGGATGCCGCGCGACGAGCTCGCGCCGCATCAGCGTGCTCTTGCCCGACCCGGCCACCCCGGTGACGGCGGTGAGCACGCCGAGCGGGACGCCCACCGTGACGTCCTTGAGGTTGTGGGCGTTCGCGCCCGCCACGGTCAGCCAGCCGGCCGGCTCGCGTACGCGTTCCTTGAGCCCGGTCGTGCGCCGCAGCATCCGGCCGGTCAGCGTGGGGCCGCCGGTCAGCCCCGCCACCGTGCCCTCGAACACCACGCGCCCGCCCTCGGCGCCCGCGCCGGGGCCCATGTCCACGACGTGGTCGGCCAGCGCGATCAGGTCGCGGTCGTGCTCGACCACCAGCACCGTGTTGCCCTTGTCGCGCAGCTCGACCAGCAGGTCGGCGAGGCGGTGCACGTCGCGCGGGTGCAGGCCGACGCTGGGCTCGTCGAAGATGTAGGTCATGCCGGTCAGGCTGCTGCCCAGGTTGCGCACGGTCTTGAGCCGCTGCGCCTCGCCGCCCGACAGCGTCGGCGTCTCACGGCCGAGACTCAGGTAGCCCAGCCCGATGGTGTCGATCCTGCGCAGCGACTCGACGGCCGCCTCCGCGACCGGGTCGTGCAGCCGCTCGAGCACCTCGATGAGGTCGGTGACCTCCATCGCGCAGTGGTCGGCCAGGTTGCGGCCGTCGATCCGCGAGGCCAGGGCGGCGGCGTTGAGCCTGGCCCCGCCGCAGGTCGCGCAGGTGCGCTCGCGGACGTACGGGCGGGCCTCCTCGTCCACCTGCTCGCGGGCGCGCTTGAGGTAGAGCCGGTCGAAGCGGACGGCCACGCCCTCGTAGGTGCTGCGGTAGTCGCCGCGCCTGACCTTGAAGCCGCTGCCGTACAGCAGCAGCTCGCGCTCCTTCGCGGTGAAGTCGCCCAGCGGCTTGTCGGGGTCGAACAGGCCCGAGGTGGCGTAGATCTGCCAGGGCGCCGTGCCCACCGGGTGCAGGGCCAGCGCGCCCTGGTTGAGCGACAGGCCGGGGTCGATGAGCGCGTCGAGGTCCAGCTCCACCCTCCTGCCCAGGCCGTCGCATCCCGGGCACATGCCCTGCGGGTCGTTGAAGCTGTAGGCCGTGGCGGGGCCGGCCGACGGCTCGCCGCGCCGCGAGAACAGCACCCGCAGCAGGGCGTGCACCTCGGTCATCGTCCCCACGGTCGAACGGGCTCCGCCGCCGACCGGCTTCTGGTCCACGACGACGGCGGCCGTGAGGTTGCTCATGCGCTCGGCCCTGGGACGCTCGTGCTTGGGCAGCCGGTGCCGGACGAACGCGCTGAACGTCTCGTTGAGCTGCCGCTGCGACTCCGTCGCGATGGTGCCGAACACGATCGACGACTTGCCCGAGCCCGACACGCCGGTGAACACCGTGAGCCGCTCCTTGGGCAGGCGCAGTGACACGTCCTTGAGGTTGTTCTGCCGCAGTCCGGTCAGCTCGATGTCGCGCGACATGTCCCTCACTCCCATAGCTCTGGCTACGAGCATTAGCTTAAGCTATACATCATGGATCGCAGAACGCGCCGCAGAGCCGAGACGCAGGCCGAGATCCTCGGCATCGCGCTCGAGGTCATGGCGGAGGAGGGGGTCGGCGGGCTGAGCCTGGCCACCGTGGCCAGGAGGCTGGGCGTCCGGCCGCCGTCGCTGTACAAATACTTCCCGTCCCGGCACGCGGTCTACGACGCGCTGTTCAAGGTGGGGCAGGAGGGCTACCTGGCCGCCGTGCGCGGGCCGGGCGAGCCGGGGCTGCGCGGCATGGGGGCCTCACTGGAGGCCGGCGCCCGGTGGATCATGGACAACCAGGTGCTGGCGCAGTTGCTGTTCTGGCGGCCGGTGCCCGGGTTCACGCCCTCGCCGGAGTCGTACGCGCCCGCTCTGGCCATCCACGAGCACTTCGCCACGCTGATCGGCGACGCCGTCGAGCGCGGCGAGCTGCACCCTGACGCGGCGGGGGAGGAGGGCCTGGCCCTGGCCGCCAGCCTGATCGCCGGAGTGATCTCCCAGCAGCTCGCCAACCAGCCCGGTGCCACCTACGAGGAGGGCGCCTTCACCCGGCTCGTTCCCCGGCTGGCCGCCGTGTTCGCGGCGGTATACCCGCCGCCGTGAGCTGCCCGCCCACCGGCGGCGCGCCGCGCCGGTTGTCGATCTCCACATGCGGTACGACCGGCGGCTCGTCCACCCGGATGTTCCTGAGATAGTCCTCGAACGCCGCCAGCTTGCCCGCGTCCTTGGCGAACCCCCTGGCCAGAAGGCGCTCGCGCAGGGTCGGCCCGTCGGAGCGCAGCCACACCAGGCGCACCGGCGGGCCGCCCAGCTCCGCCACCCACCGCGCCCACACGGCCGCGTCGTGCACCTGCGTGGTGAACGGGCCGTCGAGCAGCACCGGGCAGCCGTGCCCGCGGATCTGCCTGGCCAGCCTGGTCAGGCCCGCGTACTCGTGGCGTTTGACATGCTCGTCGTACCAGGGGCCCTCGCGCTCGCCGTCCGGCCGGCCGTGGCCGCGCAGCACCTCGGCCACGAAGCCGCCGTACACGGTGTCCTTGTCGAGCAGGGCGGGCACGGGGGACAGGCGGGCGAGCAGCTCGGCCGCCACCGTGGACTTGCCCGCGCCCGGCGGCCCGCTGATCACCCAGACAGTGCTCATGCGGACCACCCTAGGCACCGGCGTACGCGGATTTGCGTACACCGGTGCCTCTTCCGCGCGGACGACCTCCCGGGCTCCCGCGACCAGACTTCATGCTCATGCTGACCGTCTTCGCCAGGGCGTTCCGGATACCGGAACTGCGCGGGAAACTGCTGTTCACCCTTGGGCTCATCGCGTTGTTCCGGCTGGGGCAGGTCATGCCCGCGCCCGGGGTGGACGTGGTGACCGTGCGGGAGTGCGTGGGGTCCGCCAAGGGCGGCGTGTTCGACATGGTGCAGATGCTCAGCGGGGGCGCGATGCTGCAGCTCTCGGTGTTCGCCCTTGGCGTCATGCCGTACATCACGGCCAGCATCATCATGCAGCTCTTCGCCGTCATGGTGCCCCGCCTGGAGCTGCTCAGGAAGGAGGGCAACCGCGGTCAGGCCAAGATCACCCAGTACACCCGCTACCTGACCGTCGGCCTCGCCGTCCTGAACGCGGGCACGATCGTCACGCTCGCCCGCGCCGGCCAGTTGCTCCCCGGCTGCCCGCGCCCGCTGCTGCGCGACGAGGGGCTGCTCGCCGTGCTGGTGCTCGTGGTGACCATGGTCGCGGGCGCCTGCGTGGTCATGTGGTTGGGCGAGCTGATCACCGACCGGGGGATCGGGAACGGCATGTCGATCCTGATGTTCACGCAGGTCGTCGCCGTCTTCCCGGCGTACATGTCCAAGATCTTCGTGCTGAGCCCGGTGAGCTTCGTGGTGATGCTCGTCTCCGGGCTGTTCCTGGTGGCGGCCGTGGTGTTCGTGGAGCAGGCACAGCGGCGCATCCCCGTGCAGTACGCCAAGCGGCTGGTGGGGCGGCGCATGTACGGGGGGAGCAGCACGTACATCCCGCTCAAGGTGAACCAGGCGGGGATCGTGCCGGTCATCTTCACCACGTCGCTGCTCTACCTGCCGACGCTGGCCGCGCCGCTGCTGGGCGAGTCGGCCAGGACGTGGGTGGAGCTCAACCTCACCTCGGGGGCCCATCCGCTCTACATGGCCGTGTACGTGCTGCTCATCGCCGGGTTCGCCTACTTCTACGTGTCGATCACCTTCAACCCGGTGGAGGTGGCGGACAACATGCGCAGGTACGGGGGGTTCGTACCCGGGATCCGGCCCGGGCGGCCCACGGCGGAGTATCTGGCGTACGTGCTGTCCCGGCTGACCGCCTCTGGGGCGGTGTACCTGGGGGTGCTGGCGCTGCTGCCCTTGGTGGCGTTCGCGATACTCAAGGATCCGGGCACGCAGCAGAACTTCCCGTTCGGGGGGACCAGCGTGCTGATCATGGTGGGCGTCGGCCTGGAGACCGTCAAGCAGATCGAGTCCCAGCTCCAGCAGCGCAACTACGAGGGCTTCCTCAGATAGCCGGCTCCTGGCGGCCGGGTTCGGCCGGTCGGTGGCTCTAGACGGTCAGGCCCGCCCGCATCGCGAACACCACGAGCTGGGCCCGATCCCTGGCGTGCAGCTTGACCATGGCCCGGCTGACGTGGGTGCGCACGGTGTCGGGGCTGATCGTCAGCTCCTTGGCGATCTCCTCGTTCGACATGCCGGTGGCCACCCAGGCCGCCAGCTCCCGCTCGCGGCGGGTGAGCGTCTCCAGCCCTTCGACCGGCTCCATGCCGTGCCGGCCGAACATGCCGATGACCTTCCTGGTGATCGCCGGTGACAGCAACGCCTCACCGGCGGCCACCACGCGCACGGCGTTGACCAGCTCGTCGGGGGCGCTGTCCTTGAGCACGAAGCCGCTGGCCCCGGCCTGGAGGGCGGCGAAGACGTACTCGTTCACGGCGAACGTCGTCACCACCACGATCCTGGTGCCGCGCAGCCCGGGGTCCGCGGCGATGGCCCGCAAGGTGGCCAGGCCGTCCATGCCGGGCATGCGGATGTCGAGCAGCAGCACGTCGGGCCGGGTGCGCAGGATCAACGCCAGCGCCGCCCGCCCATCACCCGCCTCACCCACACACTCCATCCCGGGCTCGCGCTCCAGCAGCGCCCGCAACCCCATCCGCACAACCGCCTGATCATCCGCAATGGCCACCCTGATCACCCCACCGGGCTCACCGTCGCCCGCGTCCGGTGCGCGGCTGGGCTCTGCGGCGGGATGCTCCGACGCTTCGCGGTGGTCTCGGGCGGGCGCCCTTTGGGGCCGACCGAGGTCTTGGCGGGGTGTCTGCGGTGTTCCGTCGCGGTCGTTGTCGGGGTCGGAGGCGCTGGAACCCGCCCGGCGTGTCTCGCCCGGGCGGCCGGTCACGCCGAGACCTGCGGAGGCCAGGCGGCCACGTGCGCGCCGCCATCCGGGACCTGTGAGAACCCGGCGGTCACGTGTGCGCCGGCGTTCGGGACCTGTGGGAACGTGGCGATCACGTGGAAGCCGCCGCCCTCCCGAGGCCCGGCGGTGAGGTGGCCGCCCGCCTCCGTCACCTTGGCGCGCATTCCGGCCAGCCCACGCCCCTCGGCACCACCCGACACATCCGCCGCGCCGGCCGCACCCACCGTGCCGGTCGCGTCCGACGGGCCCGCGCCTCGGTCTGCCACCTCCAGGACGAACTCCTGGCCGTTCTGGGTCAGGCGCACCAGTGCTCTGGTCGGGCCCGCGTGCCGCAGCACGTTGGTGAGCGACTCGCGCACCACCCGGTAGACGGTGTCCCGCAGGTGGGCGGGCACGGTGAGCTCGGCCGGCTCGACGTCCACCGGGAGCCCGGCCGCCCGGATGCCGTCGAGGAGGCTCGGCAGGCCGCCGCCCGGCGGGTCGATGCCGTCGAGTGCCGCCCGCAACTGCGCCAGCGCGGCCGTGCTGGTCTCCTTGATCGCCTGGAGGGAGGCCCGTGCCTGCTCGGGATCGTCGTCGAGCGTGACGAGCGCGATCCCGGCCTGCAGCGCGATGGCCGCCAGCCCATGCCCGGCCACGTCATGCACCTCCCCGGCGATCCTGGCCCGCTCTCTCGCCACGGCCTCCACCGCGCTGTCGAAGCGGGCAGGGTCGAAGCGGGCAGGGTCGAAGCGGGCAGGGTCGAAGCGGGCGGGGTCGAAGCGGGCAGGGTCGCAGGGGGCAGGCGCGTTGGAGGCAGGCTCGTTGGGGGTGGGTTCGCAGGGGCGCAGGGTTTTGAACGGGATGGCCTGGGTGGCGGGGATGCCCCAGGCCGCCGTGCCGTGCCGCCCGCCGGCCGTCGCCTGAGTCTGGGCGGGCACGCGATGCGGCTCGGCAGGGCCGACCCCGGGGCCGGACCCGGTGAGGAGTTGCACGCCCGAGTCGGTCAGGGGCGGTTGGGTGTCGGCGGGGATCTGCAGGCGGGGCGGCTCGGCGTCCGCGGCGGCCGCCGCGGCGGCGGCGCGGGCCTGGGCGAGGCCGCTGAAGGACCAGGGCACCGCCAGCCATCCGGCCCACGCCAGCATGATCACGACCGGCACGTCGCCCAGCCGGCTCATGCGCGACAGCGCGTCGAGCGGTCTGCGGCGTGACAGGGCGGCGAGCGGCCTGCGCAGGCGCCCGCTTCGGCCCGTGTGCTCCGTCGCCATCCCCCACCCGCTCAGGCTTCGTGTAGCCCCGATCCTAGCGAGCTTTCACACTGTCCGGCTCTCGCGCGACCCATCCAGCCCCCACGAGATGATCTTGGTGGGCGTGATCCGGATGACCTCCCGGGAGAGGTACGGCACGGGCGGGTCGGTGTCGGTCAAGGCCACCGCCGTGCCGCGTACCTCGATGCCCCGCGCCACCCACGGATCCACCGAGGCCAGGTCGTCGACCACGAACGACACCGTGCTCCCCGCCTGGACGTTCCTGAACTTCTTGGACGCCCCCAGCGCGCCCCCGCCGATCGTGATGGTGCCGCTGCCGGCGTCCACGAAGAAGCCGACCGGGTTGTTCTGGACCTGGCCGTCAGGTGCGGCCGTGGCCAGCCGCCCGAGACGTTGCGTGGCCAGATAGTCGAGTTCCGCTTGTGTGAAGATCATGCCGAGGAGTATGCAACCTTGACATCGGTGGAGGTCAAACCAGGCCGTCGGTCAGCCACCGCAGTGGGTTGTCGTGCGTGACCAGGCGGATCACGTCCTCGCCCACGCCCGCCTCGCGCAGGCGCGGCAGCAGCGCGTGGAACAGGTGGGCGTAGCCGGGCCCGGCGTACCGCTGCGCCTGGGAGACCCGGCTCAGGCCCGTGCTGAGCAGCACGCGTCCGGCGTGGCCGTCCTCGATGAGGCCGAGCGCGATCCTGGCCGCCTGGTCCGGGCCGAGGCCCAGGCTTCCGAGGCTCACGTACGCGCCCGCCTCGGCGATCTTCCTGGCCGCGCCGAGGTCGCCGCCCGCGTACCCGACGGCCACACGTGAGGCCGGCAGGGTCTGGCCGAGCAGGATCTCCAGCAGCGCCGGGCCGTTCTTGCCGTGCGTGGCGACGGGCAGGCGCGAGCGCAGGGACGCGCGGGCGGCGGCGACCAGGCAGCGCTCCTCGCGCGGCGTGGGCTCGGCGCCCCAGGAGCCGACCTCGCCGATCACGCCGGGGAACACCCCGGTCCCGTCCAGCCCGTTGGAGATCTCCTCCATCAGCCGGCGGGTGAGCGCGTCCGCGTCCTCGTCGCCGACGTTGGCGAAGGGTTCGGCGAACAGTCCGGTCGACGCGATCACCGGCACCCGGCTGCCGGCCGCGATGCGGGCCAGGGTGGCGGCGTCGCGGCCCATGCCCAGGCAGCTCAGCTCCACGACCAGGCCGAGCTCGTCCGACTGGCGGAGTTCGCGGAGTTCGGCGGTGACCGTGGCCTCCTCGTCCAGCCAGCGGTGCGGGTCGGAGTCGATGCCGACCGCCCAGCGCATGTCGGTGCGCAGGTGCTCGTGGGGCAGGACGGCGCCGTTGACGGCGGCCACACGTACGGGGCCGGTCACGGTGCGCAGCAGAACATCGGGCATAGCAGACATTAACCGATTTTTGCCGGAAGAAGCTTAGCGGGGCAGGAAATTTTACGCTTTAACGCGTTTGCCGTTTTGCTAGTCGTCTGCAAGTGGCCACGTAGCGCCGGGCCGTATCCTGGGTGGCATACCGACTGCCGGGGGGAATTGTGCAGATTCAGAGCTCTGACACCGGCGATGCCGACGTGATCAAAGACGAGGCCGCCGGGCGCTCCGACATGCCCGGGCGCCGCGGCGGCATCCATGGCTGGCTCGACGGCATCCGCTCCACCCGCACGGGGGCGCTCACGCTGAAGATCGTGGTCGGTGTGATCGGCACTCTCATGGTGGTGGGCGGCCTGATCATGGTGCCGTTCCCGGGGCCGGGCTGGCTGGTCGTGTTCGCGGGGCTCGCGGTGCTGGCCACGGAGTTCCACTGGGCCCACAAGGTGCTGGAGTTCGGCAAGCGGACACTGCACGCCTGGACCGAGTGGTACAAACGGCAGGGCTGGACCGTCCGGATCATCGTGCTCGTCGTGACCCTGGCCGTCGCCGGCGTGATCGTCTACTTCGGCCTGCGCACGCTCGGCTTCGACCTCATCGAGATCGCCCGGCGTTACGTCTAGACCCGGTCGGTATCAGACCCGGAATTTCGCGATTCCGTGTCTATTCTGCGGGCGTGATCGCCTCTATCGCCATCGCGCTGTCCTTGACGCTCGCCGCCCCCGCCACAGCGCGGGCGGACCTGGTGCTGCCCGGCACCGGCGGGGTGAAATACCGCGAGAACACCAGCGATCCGGTACGCCTCACCGCCTACGGTCTCGGCACCGGCCGCACCACGCTCAGATCCCCGACCGGCGACACCTTCACGTGGGGCAAGACCCTGGCCGAGGTGTCCGTGGCGCCCGGTGGCCGGCTGGCGGCGGGCGTGCCCAAGACGTACCGATCGGGCTATGACGCCCTCATCCTCACCGACCGCGCCACCGGCACCGCCACGCGCATCCCCACGGTCAGAAAGCCCATGACCGCCTCCTACGTGTCATGGTCGCGCGACGCCAAGCGAGTCGCACTCACCGTCGAGCGCAAGGGGAGCGTGCTCGGCTTCACGATCGTGGACGTGGTGGCCAAGAGGGCGCGCACGGTCAGGCTCTCCGGCCTGCACCGTGATGCCGGCTTCTGGTGGAGCCCCGACGGCAACCTGATCGCCAGGCACGGGACCGGCCTGCGGGTCCACCGCGCCTCCGACGGCGCGGTCGTGCGAACGTATCGCGACGCGGGCCGGCCCACCGGCCCCGAGGACGCGTTCTCCCCGTCGGGCACGCGGCTGGCCACGTGGTGCCCGGCGCGCTTCAAGGAGCGGCTCTGCCTGGTGAACCCGGTCACCGGCACGATCACGCGGCGCGTGAACGTCCGGCCGCAGGCGCTGTTCGGCTGGTGGGACGAGTCTCACGTCATCGCCGTGACGGCGCACGGGACCGCCTACCGCCTGTCGGTGCTCGACGTTCGCGGCGGCGGGATCACCCGCGTGCTCGCGACCCTGCCCGCCAAGACGTGGGCCGCGGACCTGTGGTTCTCGTTCACCCGGAACGCCCGGGGGTCATAGCCGGGGGGTCAGAGATAGAGGCCGGTGCCGTGGTCGGTCTCCTGGGTGGCCACCGCGTGCAGGTCGCGCTCGCGCATCACGAGATAGACCTTCGCGTGCACCTCGACCTCGAACTGCTCCTCGGGATTGAACAGCACCTTGTCGCCCACCTTGACCGAGCGCACGTTCGTGCCGACGCCGCAGACCTCACCCCAGGCCAGCCGGTTGGCCATCTTGACCGTCGCGGGGATGACGATCCCGGAGCCGCTGCGCCGCTCCTCGGCCTCCTGCTCCAACCTGATCATGACCCGGTCGTGCAGCATCTGAATCTCGAACTTGGGCTCTACCACAGGGCCAAGTTTACGAGCCGGCGCGTGCGCGACGGCCCCGTACCGAGCCAGACGTGGCGGTCACGGCAGCCTGAGCTCGGCGAACACCGGATGGTGGTCGGTCCTCTTCAGTGACAGCACCTGGAACTCCCGCACCGCCATCCGCGAATCCGCCAGCACGTGGTCGATCGTCACGCGGGGCGTCGAGTTCGTGGAGCCGGGCTGCGGCCAGGTCGCCTGGAAGCCGCGCCCCATCACGTCGGCCGCGTCCCGGTAGCCGGCCGCCAGCAGATCACGCATCGGCAGATGGTCGAGCGTGGCGTTGAAGTCGCCCGCCAGCACCCGCAGCGCGCCGCCGCCGCGCGGCAGCGCCTCCAGACCGGCCAGCCAGCAGGGCTGCCGCCCGATCCGCTTGGGCGCGCACGGATGCACCGAGACGATCTCGACGCGGGCCCCATCGGGATGCGTCAACCAGGCTCTGGCCTGACCGAACGGGCCGAACTTGATCATCTTCTCGGCCTTCAGCGGATGCCGCGCGTACACGGCGGAGCCGCCCACCCCGTTCAGCGGATGGGCCACGGCGTGCGGCAGCGCGCGGAGCAGCCCCGCCGCCTCCAGCCGCCGCCTGGCGTCCGGAGTGAACTCCTGCAGCGTGAGCACGTCCGGCCGCAGCCTGGTGACCAGGGCCATCAGCTCCTCCGTGTCCGCCAGGCCAATGAGCAGATTGGCCGCCAGCACCCGCAGCACCGGCCCCTTGGCGTCGGGATTGCCGTCGGTCAGCGCCCGGGGCAGCACCGCGGGCGTCATCGCCAGCACCGACACGAGCGCGACCGTCCCGGCCGCCCACCGCCGCAGTACGCAGGCCAGCACCAGCCCGAGCGCCGCCGCGCACACCGCGTACGGCGTGTACGCCACCATTGGCACCCACGGCCAGTCCGGCTCGAACCCGCTCAGCCGCACGGCCGCCCACGCCGCGAACGGCGCCACCACGATCCAGCTCATCCATGTCCTCACCCATGTCCGCACGACCTGTATCGCCACAGGGGCCCCTTCGGGTTCATGAGAAGGTGTGCACCATGCACGACGTGGAAGCCCGGGTCCTCGACGCCATCGACGCGGAAGAGACCGTGAGCCTGCTGGCCGAGACCGTCAGGGTCCCCAGCGTGACCGGCACCGATGCCGAGTCCGACCTGCAGCACCGTTACGCCCGCCTGCTCACCGAGGCCGGCATGGACGTGGACGTCTGGAAGCTGGATCTCGCCGCCCTGGCGGCCGGCCCCGGCTTCCCCGGCACCGAGGCACCGAGGACCGAGGGATACGGCGTCGCCGCCGTCACCCCCGGCGGCGAGGGCCCGCCCGCGCTGGCACTCCAAGGCCACGTGGACGTCGTGCCCACCGGCGACCTGGCCAAGTGGGAGGGCAGCGACCCGTTCGCGGCCCGGATCAGCGGCGGCGTCCTGTTCGGGAGAGGCGCCTGCGACATGAAGGCCGGCCTCGTCGCGAACGTGGCCGTGGCGCGGGCGATCAAGAAATCGGGCGTCAGGCTGGCCAGGCCGCTGGCCGTGCACTGCGTGATCAGCGAGGAGGACGGCGGGCTGGGCGCGTACGCCACGCTGGCCAGGGGGCACACCGCGGAAGCGGCGGTCATCACCGAGCCCACCAGCGGCTCGGTCATCACGGCCAACGCGGGGGCGCTGACGTTCCGGCTGGAGATCGCCGGGCGGGCCGCCCACGGCGCCACCCGCGTCGAGGGCGTCAACGCGATCGAGGTGTTCTGGCCGGTGTTCGAGGCGATCAGGCGCCTGGAGGCCGAGCGCAACCGCGACGTCCCCGAGCTGTTCCGCGACTACGCGCTGCCGTACCCGATCGAGGTCGGGACCGTGCGCGCGGGCGACTGGGCCAGCACGGTGCCCGACCTGCTCATCGCCGAAGGGCGGCTCGGGGTGCGGCTGGATGAGGACCCGGCGGTGGCGCGGGCCGCGTTCGAGGAGGCGGTGGCGGGGGTCGCGCATCCCTGGCTGCGGGCCAACCCGCCGGTGGTGACGTGGCCGGGCGGGCAGTTCGCCAGCGGCCGGCTGCCCGCGGGGCACGAGCTGCTCGATCAGGTCGGCCGGGCCGTCGCCGACACGGCGGGCCGGCGCCCGGCGGAGTCGGCGGCTCCCTACGGGAGCGACCTGCGGCTCTACGCGGCAGGAGGGATCCCGACCCTGCACTACGGCCCCGGGGACGTGCGTTTCGCCCACGCCCCCAGGGAGCAGGTCGAGCTGCGGGAGCTGCACGAGGTCACGCGGGCACTGGCACTGCTCGCGGTGCGCCGTTGCGCAGCACTCTGAGCAGCGCGACGGGGCTCATCAGCGACGTCGGCGCGTCGTAGAGATTCGTCACCCGCAGGAAGCGCCGCGCCAGCTCGGGGTCGTGAGCGGCGGCCGCGTGGAAGCGGTCGAGATAGGCGTGCACCATGCGCATCTTCGGCGTCAGGCCGCCCTCCACCCCCGGCAGCCGCAGGTCGCCGCCGACCGTGATCTCCCACGGCGCGTCCACCACCGCGGCGATCCGCCGGAAGTACGGCAGTGGCCGCAGGTCCAGGTCGAGCAGCGCCTTGGCCTGCAGGGCGGCGACCGTCATGCCCTGGCCGTACAGGGGGTTGAAGGCGCAGACCGCGTCCCCGGTGACGAGCAGCCCGTCGGGGAAGCGGCTCAGCCGCTCGTAACGCCGCCTGACCGCGGTCGGGTTGCGATACGTGCGCGGCTCCCCGATCGGCTCGGCGCTCCTGATCAGGTGGCCCAGGTCGGGGGCCGGCAGGGTGGCCGCGTACCCGGCGAAGCCGGCCAGGTCCAGCGGCGGGCCCTCGCCGTACCCGGCCAGGGTGACGATCCACCGGTCGTCCTCCAGCGCCAGGGCCACCCCGCCCCGCGGCGAGTCCGGTGTGGGGCCGATGACGACGACCAGGTCCCCGCCGAGATGGTCGTGGGCGCGGCGGAACTCGCGGGTGCCGTAGCGCAGGTCGATCGTGACCCGGTCCTCCTGCGGCGGCTGATGGCCCAGCTCACCCAGCCAGTACGGCGTGCGCGACCCTCGACCGGCCGCGTCCACGACGAGGTCGGCCGGGATCGGCTCACCGTCGGCGAGCCGGACCCCCGTGACCCGGCCCTCCTGGGAGAGCAGGCCGGTGACGGTCCTGTTCGGCAGGACCCGCACTCCGGACAGGCCGCTCACCCGGCGCCGAACCTGGCCCTCGAGCAGCGGCCGGCTGACGAGCAGCCCGGTCAGGCCGCTGTCGCCGCGGGCGAGGCGCTTGCCGGCGTGGATGTGGCGGGCCTGGCGCTGCAGGTCTCCTGTGCTGGCCCCCTGTGCGACGAGTTCGGCCGTGACGCCCGGCAGCAGCGCGTCCATCACCTCCCGGCCCTTGGCCAGCAGGCCGTGCGCGTGGCGGCTCTGTGCGACGCCCCTCCGGTGGGCGTCGGCGGCGGGCAGCGTGTCACGGTCGAGCACCGTGACAAGGGCGAAGCGCCGGTGCAGGGCCGCCGCGGAGAGCAACCCCGCCATGCTCGCGCCGATGACGACGGCGTGGTCCATGGAATTCCCCCTGAGAATGGTGTTCTGAGCATTCGGGAGAGGGTCACCCGCGGATGTGCCGCCGTCCAGGTCTTTTGGCACGGTCCACACGGCGGGAAATGGACTAGAGTCCGGATGGTGCCGGAGATCTCACTGGAATCGCTGCTGAGCCGCCCCGCCCAGGAGCGCGCCGACGCCGCCCGCAACAGGGAGAAGGTGCTGGCCGCGGCCGCCCGCCTGTTCGCGGACCAGGGCGTGGACGCGGTCTCCATGGACGCCGTGGCGACCGCGGCCGGGGTGGGCAAGGGCACGCTCTTCCGCAGGTTCGGCGACAAGTCGGGGCTGGCCGCGGCGCTGCTGGACGCGCGCGAGCGGGACCTCCAGCAGCTCATCCTGTCCGGCCCGCCGCCCCTCGGCCCCGGCGCCCCGGCGGCCGATCGGCTGGGCGCGTTCGTGGCGGCGTACCTGGACTATCTGTTCGGCCACCTCGACCTGGTGCGCATGTCGGAGACGGCCAGCCCCGGTGCCCGCTACCGGATCGGCGCCTACCGGTTCTGGCACCGTCATGTGGCGATCCTGCTGGCCGAGGCCCGGCCGCGGGGCGACGCCGACGCGTTGTCGCACGCGCTGCTGGCCGCCGTGGGGGCGGAGGCGGCGGGCGCGCTGGCGGACGCGTACGGCAGGGACCGCGCGACGCGGGCCGTCACCACCCTGGCCGCGTCGCTGACGGGGCGAGGCGACCTGCCCGCGTAGGCTCCGCGCCTACCTCGGAGGTAATCGACACCCCGCACCGCGGACCGGAAGAGTGTGCGACATGAGCACTGACACCCGTGACGTCGTGGAAGAACTGCTGCGCAGGATGGCCGAGGGCGATCACCAGCGCACCGCGGACATGTTCGCCGAGCCGATCGACTGGCGGCTCGACTGGCCCGCCGAGGGGCATCCGGCGGTGCCGTGGATCCGGCCCCGGTCCAGCCGCGCCGATGTGGCCGACCATTTCCGGTCGCTGGAGGCCCATCACGTGTCCGAGCTGAACGGCACGTCGGTGACGCGCATCCTCGTCGACGGGGCGCACGCCGTCGTGTTCGGCGAGATCGCGCAGACGGTACGGGCCGGCGGCACGGCGTACACCTCACCGTTCGCGCTGCATCTCACCGTCGAGGACGGGCTGATCGTCCGCTACCACATCTACGAGGACAGCCTCACGGTCGCGCGGGCCCTCAGCGCGCGCAACTGATCGGCGCGGAACTGATCGTCAGGCGAGCACCCGGCGGCGCGCCTCGGGAACGATGAGCGGCGTGCCCGACTGCGGGTCCTGGATGATCTCGCAGCGCAGCTCGAACACCTCGTGCACCAGGTCCGGGGTGACGATCTCGGTCGGGTCCCCTTCGGCGACGATCTCGCCGGCCCGCATCACGATGAGGTGGGTGGCGTACCGGCACGCCTGGTTCAGGTCGTGCAGCACGGCCACCATGGTCCGCCCGGCCTCGTGCAGGTCGGCGCAGAGGTCCAGCACCTCGATCTGGTGGGAGATGTCGAGGAACGTGGTCGGCTCGTCCAGCAGCAGGATCGGCGTCTCCTGCGCCAGCGCCATGGCCAGCCACACCCGCTGCCGCTGCCCTCCCGACAGCTCGTCCACGATCCGGTCGGACAGCTCGGACACGTCGGTGGCGCGCATGGCCTCGGACACGGCCGCCTCGTCGGCCTTCGACCACTGCCGCATGAGCCGCTGGTGCGGGTAGCGGCCCCGGGCCACCAGGTCGGCCACGGTGATGCCGTCGGGCACGATCGAGCTCTGCGGCAGCAGGCCCAGCCGCCGCGCCACCTCCTTCGACGGCAGCGAGGTGATCACGCTGCCGTCGAGGTGCACGGCGCCCGTCTTCGGCTTGAGCATCCTGGCCAGGGCCCGCAGCAGGGTGGACTTGCCGCACGCGTTCGGGCCGATGATCACGGTGAAGGACTCGTCCGGGATCGCCACGGTCAGGTCCGTGGCCACGACCCGCTGGTCGTAGGCGAGGGTGAGGCCGGTGCCGGACAGGCGGTTCCCCGCCGGGCCGGTCTCGGGGGTCGGACCAGTGACAGGGCTCATCAGTGACGGTCCTTTCGCAGGAGCAGAACGAGGTAGGTGCCGCCGATCGCGGCGGTCAGCACGCCGACGGGAAGCTGGGTGGGCGCGAGCACCCGCTGCGCGGCCAGGTCGGCCCCGGTCAGCAGGACGGCGCCCATCAGGGCGGAGGCGCCCATGGTGACGCCGGGGGAGCGGGTGAGCCGCCGGGCGAGCTGCGGGGCGGCCAGGGCGACGAAGATGACCGGCCCGGCGGCGGCGGTGGCCACCCCGGCCAGCAGCACGCCCGCCGTGATGGCCGCCGCGCGTACGGGCTCGACCCTGATCCCCATCGCCTTGGCGGCGTCGTCGCCCATCTCGAGCATCCGCATCGGCCGGGCGATGTACGCGCACAGCGGCAGCAGCACGGCCAGCGCCAGCGCGACGGGGACGGCGTGGTCCCAGCCGCGCCCGCTGAGGCTGCCGGTGAGCCAGGCGCCCGCGGTGGCGGCGTCGTTGATGTTGGCCCGGGTCAGCAGGTACGAGTTGACGGCCAGCAGCAGCGCGTTCGCCCCGATGCCGACCAGGACGAGCCGGTAGCCCTGCACGCCGCCCCGGTAGGCCAGCGCGTACACCAGCACCGCCGCCGCGACGCAGCCCGCCAGCGCGCCGCCCGCGATCATCATGGCGGAGCCGCCGGTGACGACGGCGACGATGCCGCCCGTGGAGGCGCCGGCGGTGAAGCCGATGAAGTCGGGGCTGCCCAGGGGGTTCCTGGTGAGGCTCTGGAAGATGGCCCCGCTCAGCCCGAAGGCGGCGCCGACCAGCAGCCCGGTCACCACGCGGGGCGCCCTGAGCTTGCCGACGATCAGCTCGGCCACGGGAGTGCCCTGGCCGAAGAGCGCGTCGAGGATGTCGGGGACGGGCACGGTGAACTCGCCCGTCGAGAGCGCCGCCACGGTGACCCCGAAGCCGGCCACGACGAGGATCGCGGTGACGAGCAGGGCGCGGGGCGCGAGCCGTACGGACCAGGCTCCGACGCGGACGTTCACAGCGCCGCCACCCGCTTCCGCCTGGCCAGCAGGATGAAGATCGGCGCGCCGACCACGGCCCACACGATCCCCACCTGCACCTCGCCCGGCCGGGCGATGAGCCGGCCCACCACGTCGGCCCCGAGCAGCAGCACCGGCGCGGCCAGCGCCGAGTACGGCAGCACCCACCGCTGGTCGGGCCCCACCAGGGCGCGCACGGCGTGCGGCACGATCAGCCCGACGAACCACAGCGGCCCGGCGGCGGCGGTGGCCGCGCCGCACAGCAGCGTGACGGCCACGCCGGTGAGGATCCTCGTGCGGTTCACGGCCACGCCGAGCGCCTTGCCCGCGTCGTCGCCGAGCGCCAGCATGTTGAGCGGCCTGGCCAGCAGCAGACCCAGCACCAGCCCCGCCACCATGAACGGCGCCAGCCGCACCAGCGTGTCGGCCGTCTGCCCGGCCAGCGAGCCGGTCAGCCAGAACCGCATGCGGTCGAAGGTCTGCGCGTCCATGCGCAGGATGGCCGAGGCCACGGCGGTGCAGACCATGCCGAAGGCGACGCCGGCGAGCGCGAGGCGTACCGGGCTCGAGCCCGAGCGGCCCGCGGAGGCCAGGGCGTAGACCGCGACGGAGGCCAGCGCGGCGCCGCCGAAGGCGAACCACACGTACACGGTGGGGTCGCTCAGCCCGAACAGCCCGAGCGCGAGCGTGACGCCCAGCGCGGCGCCCTCGTTGATGCCCAGCAGCCCCGGGTCGGCCAGCGGGTTGCGGGTCAGGCTCTGCATGAGCGCACCGGCCAGCCCCAGCGTGGCGCCCACGCCGATGCCGAGCAGCGTACGGGGGACGCGCAGCTCGCGGATGACCGTGTGGTCGCTGGAGCCGTTCGGGGCCAGGAAGGCGTCGATCACCGTGGCGAACGACACCGACCGCGCGCCCAGGGCCACGCTGGCCATCGCGACCAGCGCCAGCAGCCCCACCGTGACGACCAGTCCGGTCACGAGCACCGAGGGGCGCCCCTTGGCCCGCCCCTCGGCCTTGCCTCCGGTCTGCTCGGTGCTCACCACCTGGCCGTCGTCGGCCGCGGCCGTGTCCTCAGCCGGGCGCACCCGACCCCCTCTCATAGCGGTCAAACTTAGGCAAGGCTAATCTAATGGCCCATTGACAAGGCAAGCCTAACCTTAGGAGATCCACATGTCGGGACCGGTACTCGCTCGCAGGGGCTTCCTGTCGGGCGCCGCGGGACTCGCGGCGGCCCTGACACTCGCGGCCTGCGGCGGCGGCACGGACACGACGGCCCCCGCGGCCTCCGCCGGCGGCGCCTCCTCCGCCCCCGCGGCCCGGGCCTGGACGTTCACCGACGACCGTGACAAGAAGCTCGAGCAGCCCAAGATCCCCAGCCGCATCGTCGCCCAGGTCGGCTCGGCCGCCGCCCTCTGGGACTTCGGCGTGCGCCCGATCGCGGTGTTCGGCCCGCACAAGCTCAAGGACGGCAGCAAGGACCCGCAGGTCGGCAACGTCGACATCGCCAAGGTCACGGGCCTGGGCAACGTCTGGGACGAGTTCAACGTCGAGCAGTACATCGCGCTCCAGCCCGACCTCCTGGTCAGCAGCATGTACATCAAGGGCACCCTCTGGTACGTGCCCGAGAAGTCCAAGGACACCATCGAGCAGGTCGCCCCGACCGCGGGCGTCATGCTCACCGGCAAGAGCGCCACCGAGGTGATCGGCACGTACGAGGAGCTGGCCAAGTCCCTCGGCGCCGACATGCAGGGCGTGCCCGAGGCCAAGGCCCGCATGGAGGCCGCCACCAAGGAGCTGGCCCAGTTCAAGGACCTCAAGATCCTCATGGTGTCGGGCGGCGCGGACGCGTTCTGGATCGTCAACCCGCCGGAGTACCCGGACATCGTGCACCTCACGGGCGCCGGCCTCGACGTCGTCACGCCCTCCAAGGTGGACGAGGGCGGCTTCTTCCAGACCCTGAGCTGGGAGAACGCCGACGAGTACGACGCCGACGTGATCCTCTACGACACGCGCACCCAGGCGCTCAAGCCCGAGGAGATGATGAAGAAGCCCACCTTCGCCAAGCTCCCCGCGGTCAAGGCCGGCCAGCTCTACCCGTGGAACGCCGAGGCGCCCTACAGCTATCAGGGCTACGCCGCCTTCCTCGAGGGCCTGGTGGCGAACCTGAAGAAGGCCCAGCCCCTCAAGTAAGGCTCTTCAGTAGGCGCCCCGCACCTCGACGATCTCGGCGAGGGGGAACTCCAGATAGTCGCCTGCCTCCTCGCACCAGGCGTCCAGCGCGCCGCCCTTGAGCTCGCCGTGGCTGATCGTGGCGGTCAGCCCGTCGTTGAGGGTGATCCCGGCGCGCACGCCCCGGTCCACGACGAACCCGAGCAGCGACTGCTGCGCCGTCGGCAGCCGGGTCGCCATCCTGCCGATGACGGCCCACGTGCGCCCGATCTTGCCGTCGTCGGCACGGTTGGCGGTGATCAGGCGGCGGGCGTGCTCGTAGGGGTCGGGCACCGGCTCGGCCAGCATGTAGGGGGGCGCCCCCAGCTCGGCCAGCCCGGGGAACTCCGACAGCTCGGCCACCTGGCCGCCGGGCAGCAGGATGAGCTTGCCGTTGTGCGGCTCCTCGGCCCTGGCCCGGTGAATGGTGATCTCCCCGGTGTCGGAGACGGGCACCGGCGAGTAGCCGACCTCGCGCAACGCGGTCAGCGTGCGCTCGGCGGGGGCCGCGCTCACCAGCACGGTGGGCGCCAGCAGCCGCAGGCCAAGCCGGCCCAGCCGCCGGTGCGCGGCGATCTCGGCCAGCAGCGCCGGGTCGGCGGCCTGCACGACGCAGCCCACGGTGATGACGGTCACCTCGCCGTGCCTGCGCGCGGTGTCGCGGACGAAGTATTCGAGCGGCTGCGGGATCGTGCCGACCGCGGCCAGCTCGTCGAGCAGCTCGTCGGCCTCGTAGCCGTGGTCGAGCGCCCGGCGCACGCTCTCGGTCGTGAAGCGCCACACCGAGGCGGCGCCCCGGGACTCGCGCTCGGCGACCCGGTCGAGGAGCGCGGCCAGCTCGGCCGACGGCGGCCCGGTGACGACCGCGGTCAGGTCGGGCCCGAACAGCGCGCTCCTGCGCACGCTGGCCAGCGCCCGCGTGGCCGCCTCGGCCAGCATGGGGTCGTGCTCGACCATGGGGACGGCGTCGTCGTTCTCGCTGCCGGGCTTGGCGGTGAGGCCGGCCAGGGCCCGGCCGAGGTCGGTGAGCGCGTTGTTGGCCAGCAGGCCCAGCAGCCTGGCCTCGTCGAGCACGGGGGGCGCGCACTCGCGCAGCAGCGGCAGGTCGATCAGCGGGGCGTGCCAGCGTACGTGGGCGATGAGACTGTCGCGGTCGGCGAACGCCGTGCCGGCGGGCAGGTGGGCCAGCACCGACAGCACGACCCTGCGCACCTGGGCGACCGCGCTGCCGCCCGGCTCGTCGCCGAGGACGGTGGCGTATTTGCCGTCGACCTTGCGCAGCGAGGACCGCTCCATCCGCCACCACGCCGCCAGGAGCACCCGAAGCCGGGCCGAGCCCTCGTCGAGCCGCCACCGGTCGAACCGGTCGGTCGGGATCATGCCGCCCGACGGCTCGTCCCAGGCCAGCAGCCTGGCCACGGCGCACACCTCCAGCAGCAGGCGCGTCTCGTCCTCGTCGCAGCCGGTCTCCTTGGCCACCCTGCGCACCTCGCGCACGCCCACGCCGCCGGTCTTGAGCAGCGGCAGCGGCGTCTTGGAGGTGTTGTCGAGCAGGGCCGCGCACCGCTCGACCACGTGCGGCGCGGCCAGCGTCATCAGGTGGTCGACCTCTTCCGGGTCGACCGGGAGCGTGGCCACCTCGGGCGCCACGGGGCGGAAGGGCGGCTGGTAGCCGGGGCCGCGCCGGCAGATCGCCACCTCGCGGGGGATCTCTGCGACGTGCCAGCTCGGCCGGAAGAGCAGACCGTGGTCGGCGCACCACTTCTCCGGTGTGCCGGGGGTGACGAACCTGCCGCCGTCGACGTCGAGCGTGGGGCCTTCCCAGGCGAAGCGGTCGAGCAGCGGGACGGTGCCGTCGGGGGCGGTGCGCACCAGGGCCTCGACGCGGCCGAAGTCGCTGAGCGACTCGATGACCCGGCCGATCGTGCGGCGTTTGTTGCCCGGGGCGGGCAGGCCCAGGTTGCGGGCCAGCAGGTGCAGCGCGTCGTTGCTGATCGACCAGGAGTTGAGGTAGTGCTCGAGCGGCTCGCCCAGGCTGAGCGGCGCGGTCCACCAGCGCGCGACCCCTTCGGCCAGGTGGATCACGCCATTGTCGTCGGGCCAGGCCAGCGCGTGGTCACAGAGGTGCTCGAGCCAGGGCGCCACGTCGTCGGTCCGCATGCCCACGAAGGCGGCCAGGGTCTCGGCGGTCGGGCGGGTCATGGCCAGGGCGGCCTCGGCGACCTGGAGGCAGGGCAGCGGCAGCTCCCGCAGGGTCTCCATCACCGCGAACCCGTTGCCGAGCCGCTGGGCCAGCGTGTCGAGCCGCCGGGGCCAGGGCGCGGCGATGGCGTCAGGCCTGTTCGCCAGGATGCGGCCAAGCCTGTCTTCGTCTAGTGTTCGCAGCCAGCCGAGCAGGTGATCTTCCATCTGTCAGCACTCTCATGGGGTCGCGCGCGGGACTAACCGTGAGCCATGAGCATCCACGGTAATGCAGATCACCCCCGGTCAGGAGAGGACTGCCCAGACGATCTTTCCGTGTGGCGCGAGCGCGGACCAGCCCCAGCGGAGACTGAGCGATTCGACGATGTGGAGGCCGAGGCCGCCGGTGTCGAGGGGGCCAGGGTATCGCAGCACCGGCACCGAGGCCCCGGGATCGGTGAAGGCGCTGGTGACGAGTGGGCCGCGGCGGACGAGGGACATGTGGACCGTGCGCTCGCGCCGTGGGTCGTCCAGGCACAGGCCGTGGCGCAGCGCGTTGGTCGCGAGCTCGGAGACCACCAGCTCCATGTTCTCGGCCAGGTCGCCGAGACCCCAGCCCGTCAGGGCGCCCTGGGAGAAGCTGCGGGCCGAGTGAACCGAGGACGCGGTGGGAGGGAGCACGAACGTGGCGCTCGCGGACGGACCTGGGACCAGGAGATCGCGCGCCGCCTCCGGCCACCAGCCGATCGGCGGCCACCAATCGAACGTGGTCCACTGGCCAGGCACCGTGGTGGATTGCACGTAGATCATTCTGCGCCAAACTCTCGTGCAGGTGCAAGGGCGAATGCACGTGCAGACAACCCGTGCACACGCTACGGTTTCCCTCAAATGGTCAATATGGGGGAAAGGGGATCTTGGCCGCGGCCCATGATCTTTCGGCCGTGAAGTGACAGACTGTCAGGTGCATACTCCGCTACCTGCGGTGGCCCGCGCCGAGTGCGCACCGCCGGGGGTGCATACAAGCGTGTCGCAAGGAAACGACCAAGGAGCAGCACGTGTCCATTGATCCGCCCGGTTCCGGTTCGACGGTTCGGCGCATCATGCTGGGGGCGAGTCTCAGGCGCCTGCGTGAAGCCAGCGGCCTCGACCGGGCTCAGGCCGGATTCCACATCCGGGCGTCCGAGTCCAAGATCAGCCGTATGGAGCTCGGCCGCGTCGGCTTCAAGACACGTGACGTGGAAGATCTGCTCACCCTGTACGGCGTCGTCGACGATGCCGAGCGCCGTGCCCTGTTGGAGATGGTTCGCGAGGCCAACACCCCCGGGTGGTGGCACAAGTACTCGGCCGAACTGCCGTCGTGGTTCACGACGTACATCGGCCTGGAGGAGGCCGCCAGCGTGATCCGCACCTATGAGGTGCAGTTCGTGCCCGGCCTGCTGCAGACGGCCTCGTACGCGCGTGCGGTCTTCCAGCTCGGCAACCCCGATGCGAGCCCCGAGAAGATCGAGCGCCGCGTGCACTTGCGCATGCAGCGACAGGAGCGCTTCACCCAGAAGGACGGGCCCCGGTTGTGGGCCGTCATCGATGAGGCGGCGCTCAAGCGGACCATCGGCGGGCGGGAGGTCATGTCCGAGCAGCTCCAGCATCTGCTGGAAGTCGCCGCTCTTCCCAACATCACCATCCAGGTGATGCCCTTCAGGTTCGGCAAGCACGCCGCCGAAGGGGGCGCGTTCAGCATCTTGCGGTTTCCCGAGTCCGACTTGTCGGACGTTGTCTACGTCGAGCAGCTCTGGGGTGCCCTATACCTGGACAAACGTGAGGACATCGACCCGTACCTCACGGCGATGGAGCAGTTGTGCGTGGAGAGCACCACGCCAGGGGGCACCGTCGAGCTCATCGGCGGTCTTCTCAGAAAGATGTAGATGAACCAGACCTACAACGGCATGCCCGCGGCCGACCTCACGCAGGTCGCCTGGCGCAAGAGCCGCTACAGCAACTCGCAGGGCAACTGCGTGGAGCTCGCGGAGCTTCCGGACGGAGGCATCGCGGTGCGTAATTCCCGCTTCCCCGAAGGCCCCGCGCTCATCTATACCCGCGACGAGATCCGGGCCCTGGTGCTCGGGGTGAAGGACGGAGAGTTCGACGGCCTGGTCGTGTAACAGCGTGTTTACCTCCGGCGCGCCCGCTTAACGGGGGCGCGCCGGAGGCGTAACCGCCCGGCCTCGTCGTGCCGCGAGTATCGGGTCATGCTCGACCAGATGACCCTGTATCCGATCGCCGACGACGTGCTGTTCGCGCCGGGCGGCAAGGTCGTGATCCGCACATACGGCGTGGCGCCCGCCACCACCGGGGCCTCCGTCTCCTACCGGACCTGGGTGACCGGCATCCGGGACCAGCCTCGATACTGGCACTGGGGCCACTTCGAAGACGCCACCTCCGGGCACCGCAGGGTCCTGGAGTGGCTCACGGGGCGGGGGCCGCAACCTTCCCAAGCGCTGACCTGATCGCTATCCTCAAGCCAAGCAATCGCTTGGTAGAGGAGGCACGGTGCGGCGCGCGATCCACCTGCTCGAGGAGGTCGACTTCCGGCCGATGAACTCCAGGAAGCCCCTGGAGTACCTCACCTGGCTGACCCGCTACAAACGCGAGGACGAGAGCCGCGCCGCGCCCTCGCTCACCTCCGGCATGTCCATCAGGTCCCGCGAGATCGACCTCGTGGGCGCCTTCTACGCGGTCGGCATCACCGGCCACCCCCAGTTCAAGGCCGTCACGCTCTGGGACTGCCACGGCGGCTGGGACGGCGGCTGGCGGCAGATGATGGAGATCTACCAGGGGGTCGACGAGCGGCTGTTCCTGTCCGACATCGACGACCTGCGCTTCTCCGCGTTCTCCCGGCCGCTCGGCGCCGTGCCGGGCTGCCCGCCGCTGTCCGAGGCGCCCCCCGCCGAGCTCTACCTCTTCGAAAGCGCACAGGTACGCCCCGGAGCCGCCCTCGACTACCTACAGGCCGTCCGCACCGAACGCGCCCCGCTGCTGGCCGAGCACGGCCACACCCTCGTCGGCCTGTACGAGGTGCTGTTCTGCGACACCGAGGCGGTCACCATCTGGGCCGTCTCGCTCGACGACCACCTGGCCACCCAGCGCGCCCGCGACGCCGCGCTGGGCCTCGACGACGAGGTGGCGCCCGATTCCCGGCTGCTGGACTGGGGAAAACGAGCTCGCGACTACCTAGAAGGCCGCTGGCGTGAGACGCTTCTGGCACCGTTCCCCGGCTGCCGCCTGGCGCCAGGGGGTCCGCCGGGTTGACGCCGGCTGCGGAGGTGGCCATGACGGACTCATACCTCTACAACGGGCAGTGCCCCGACGATCACGTCGCCTCGTGTCCGCACTGCAGCGCGGCCGTCGCACTGCTCGACCAGCCCGAGACGGCCCTCGCGCCGCCGCCCCGCCTGCGCGAGGCCGTGCTGTCCATGGCACGCCGCCGCCGCGCGCCGGCCGTGATGAGCGTGGTCTCCGTGGCGGTGCCGTACGCCGAGCAGGTCGCGATCATGGACGACCTGCTCGCCGAGCTGAGCGCGCCGCAGTGGGAGGCCCCCATCGCCAAGCACGGCACGATCAGGGGCCTGGTGGAGCATCTGGCGGCCAACGACGCCACCGTGGCGAGGTTCCTGGGCGTGCCCGGTTCGGCGCCGGGGCCGCTGCACCGGCGCTGGCGCGACCAGGCCGGATCCCTGCTCGAACGGGTGTCGAGAAGCAGCGAGGTGCTGCTCGGCGTCGAGGTGACGCTGTCGGGGGCCCGCCCGGCCCGCGCGCCGCTGCGCCAGGCCATGATCCAGCGCACGTTCGAGACCTGGACGCACGCCGACGACATCAGGGCCGCCACCGAGCGGTCCAAGGAGCCGCCGCGTCCCGAGCACGTGCACATGATCGCCGAATTCGGCCTCGCGCTGCTGCCCCGCGCGATGAAGGGGCCGCGCCGCGACGTCTCCGCCACCATGGTCCTCACCGGGCCCGGCGGCGGCACCTGGACGATCCCGCTCTCGCCCGCCTCCGACCACGTCGCCGTGCTCATCTCGGCCGACGCGGTGGACTTCTGCCGGCTGCTGGCCAACCGGTGCCCGCCCGACTCCTTCCCGTACGCCGCCGAGGGCGATCCGTCCCTCGCCCGCGACCTGATCCGCGCCGCCGCCACGCTGGGATGCGACTGATGAGCGACATGGAACTGTGCGCGCGACTGACCGCCGGCGACCTCGACGCACTGGCCGACGCCTACGACCAGCACGGTTCGTACGTGTACGGCGTCGCCGTCAAGGTCACCGGCAGCCAGACGTACGCCGAGGAGGTCACCCAGAGCGTCTTCGTCGCGCTCTGGGAGCGCCCCCTGTCCTACGACCCGAGCCTCGGCTCGTTGCGGGGCTGGCTGGTGAGCCGGGCCCTGCACGAGTCGGCCCTGCGCTCCAAGGTCGGCTAAGCCACTCGACCCGTCGGTCAGTTCACCGGTCCGTTCGCGGGTCTGTTCGCGGGTCTGTTCGCGGGTCTGTTCGCGGGTCTGTTCACTGGGGCGTTCCAGGTCGTCAGCACCGGCTCGGCGTGCTCGAAGCCGAGCCGTGAGTACGTGCCGGTGTCGAGCCTGAACAACCTCCCCTCCTCGGGCGCCAGGCGCAGCCACCGGGCGGCCAGGACGCGCAGGAAGTGCCCGTGCGCCACCACCGCCACCCGCCCCTCGACGGCCCCCTCGAAGGACAGGGCCCGGCGGATCACCCGGTCGGCGCGCACGGCCACCTCGGAGGCGCCCTCGCCCGGATGCTCGGCGTCGCCGGGGGGCACGCCGTCGCGCCACAGGTACCAGCCGGGGCGCGTCTCACGGATCTCCGGCGTGGTCAGCCCCTCATAGCCGCCGTAGTCCCACTCCCACAGGTCGGGGTCCACCTCGTAGCCGGTCAGCCCGGCCAGCTCCGCCGTCCGCCGCGCGCGCCGGGCCGGGGAGACCAGCACCAGGCCGAACGGCTCCTTGGTCAGCGGAGCCAGCGCCCTGGCCTGCTCCTCGCCGTGCTCCGTCAAAGGCAGGTCGGTGCGGCCGGTGTGCTTGCCCGCCTTGCTCCACTCGGTCTCTCCGTGCCGGAGCAGCAGCATCTCGTTCATGGTGTCCATCATCGGGCACGGCCCGCCCCGGGCTATCGGGAGGTGGCGAGCTCCTCGACGACGGGGGTGAAGGCGGCGAGGTCGCGCTCGTGATGCACCACGAAATACGAAATGTCATGCTCATCCCGCCAATGCCGGAGTTTGTCGGCTATGTCGCGCCGGGTGCCCAGCAGCACCTGCGGCGTCTCGTCCAGCGCCGAGCTGTCGGCGGCGCTCCACGCCTCCTCCGCCTTGCGCTCACCCACCTGGACGACGCTCGTGCCCAGCTCCAGCCGCGCGTACCGCTCGCCGGCCGCCGCCCGTACCGCGGCGATCTTGGCCAGGAACGCCGCGAGCCCGCCGTCCGCCGGATCCGGCCCGCTGCCGTCGCTCTTGACCCGCATCCCGAGGTTCACCACGTCCGCCTCCTCGGCCGCCAGTCGCAGCATCCGCGCGCCGCCCCCGCCGATCACCAGCGGCGGCCGTGGCCGCTGCACCGGCTTCGGCCGCTGGTCGAGCCCTTCGATCCGGTAGTGCTCGCCCCGGAAGCTGAACGGCCCCTCGCCCCACAGCCCCTTGAGCACGGCGATCGCCTCCCGCAGCCGCCCGACCCGCACCCCGGGAGCCTCCAGCGCCAGCCCGGCGCCCGCGTAATCGCCCGCCATCCACCCGGTCCCGATCCCGGCCTCGAGCCGCCCGTCGGAGAGCACGTCGAGCGTGGCGGCCTCCTTGGCGAGCACGGCCGGATGCCGGAAGTCGTTGGCGAACACGAGGGTGCCGACCCGCAGCCGCGTGGTGGCGCAGGCGGCCGCGGTGAGCGCGGCGATGGGAGCGAACCGGGGCCCGACGAGATGATCGGGCACCAGCAGCACGTCGAACCCGGCCCCTTCCAGCCGCCTGGCCTTCTCGGCCCACGCCTTCCCCGATCCGGCCTCCCGCACCACAGCCCCGAACCTGAACCGCCGCACCATGCCTCCCGGTCATCGATCGAGCAGAGGGTTTACCAAGCGCTTGCTTAGGTGCCAGACTAGGCGCATGGAGATCCCGGTGCGCCAGGTGACGGACGATGAGGTGGCGTTCTTCGGGGAGCACGGCTGGGTGCGGCTCGGCCGGCTGATCGAGCCCGGCGCCGCCGCGGCCCTGCGTGAGCGGGCCCTCGGGTTCCTGGCCGAGCGGTCCAGGCACCATCAGAGCCTGGTCGACCAGGCGTTCGGGCAGTCCAGGGACATCGGCGACGGCGACGAGCTGTTCGGCGCGCTGACCATGAGCCCCGCGATGGGGCGCAACGCCGTACGGCTGCTGCGCGGGGTGCGGGCCGTACGGGTGCAGGTCACCAATCTGCTCGTGAAAGAGGCGGGCGAGCACGGCGCCACCGAGTTCCACCAGGACTTCCCCTGGATGCCGATGGACCGGTCGGCCATGCTGACCGTGTGGCTGGCCCTGGCCGACGTGCCGGCCGACATGGGGTCGCTGCGCTTCTACGACGGCTCCCACCGCCACGGCCTGCTCGGCCGCAGCTTCACCCGGCCCGGCGACGACCAGCTCAGCCAGCACCCCTGGCTCAAGGAGCTGGAGCTGTCGCCGCCGCTCGACCTCGAGGCCGGGGACGCGACCGTGCACCACGCCCTGACCGTGCACGGCGCGCCCGCCAACCGCCGGGACAGCCCGCGCCTGTCGTTCACCGTCACGTACTTCGACGCCGACGCCCTCTACACCGGCCTGCCCTACAAGCAGACCGACGGGCTCGGGCTCGACGTGAACCGGCCCTTCGAGCACGAGAGGTTCCCGTGCCTGAGACCGTGAGAGGCCCGGTCGCCGACCTCGGGGCGACGCTCATGCACGAGCACGTCTTCGGGCTGAGCCCCGAGATCCTCTGGAACTGGCCGGACATCCCCGAAGGGTGGGATCTGGAGGCGCGGGCGCGCGAGGCGGCGGGCAAGCTGGACGCGGTGAAGGCCGAGGGCATCGACACGATCGTGGACCTCACCGTGGTGGGGCTGGGCCGCTACGTCCCGGCGGTGTGCCGGGTGGCCGAACTGACCGGTGTGAACATCGTGGCCGCGACCGGGCTCTACACCTACGACGCGCTGCCGCCGTACTTCGGTAACCGGGGGCCCGGATCGTTGTTCGGGGGCCCGGACCGGCTGGCCGAGTTCTTCGTACGGGACATCGCCGAGGGCATCGGGCGGACCGGCGTCAAGGCGGGCATGCTCAAGTGCGCCTCCGACCACCTGGGGATGACCAAGGGCTGCGAGCGCGTGTTCAGGGCGGTCGCCGAGGCGCATCTGGAGACCGGCACGCCCATCACGACGCACTCCCACAGCGCCTCCAAGGGCGGGCTGGAGCAGCAGGAGCTGCTGGGCTCGCTGGGCGTGGACCTGGGCAAGGTGGTCATCGGGCACGCCGGGGACTCGACGGACGTGGCCTACCTGGAGGAGCTGGTCGCGAACGGCTCGTACCTGGGGATGGACCGGTTCGGGATCGAGACGATCAGCTCGTTCGAGGACCGGGTGGCGGTGGTGGCGGCGATGTGCGAGCGCGGGCACGCCGGACGAATGGTGCTGGGTCACGACTCGTACTGCTTCAACGATCGTTTCGACGCCGACGTCGTACGGCGGCGCCATCCCAACTACCACCTCCTCCACGTCTCCCGTGACGTGCTGCCCGAGCTGCGCAAACGGGGCGTCACGGACGACCAGATCCAGCAGATGCTCGTCGACAACCCGCGGAGGATCTTCCAATGAGCGAGGACTTCGACGTCACCGCGGACTGGCACGTCGCCGCCCCGTACGGGTTCCTCGCCCGGCTGCGCGAGCGGGCGCCGGTGTTCCACAGCGAGCACCTGGGCGCGTACGTGCTGACCCGCTACGCCGACGTCCGCGCCGCGTACGGCGACCCGCGCCGCTTCTCCTCCAAGGGCTCGCTGACGATCTCGCGCAGCCTGACCCGCGAGACCAGGGAGAAGCTGGGCGAGCACGGCTCGTTCCTGTCCAGCTTCGTGGCGAACGTGGACCCGCCCGACCACACCCGCCTGCGCCGGTCGGTGTCGAAGGCGTTCACGCCGCGCGCGGTCGCCGCCATGGAGCAGGAGTTCCGGCGGCTCAACGAGGACCTCCTCGACCGGCTCGCCCCGCGCGGGCACGCCGACTTCGTCACCGAGATCGGCCACGAGCCGTCGGTCAAGCTCACCGCCCGCTTCATCGGGGTGCCCGAGTCCGACGAGGCGTTCGTGCAGTCGCACGTCAAGGACTGGTTCCAGCTCTTCCTGTCGCCGCAGCCGCCGGAGCGCCAGCTCGAGCTCGCCGAGAGCTTCCTGACCTACCTCGACTACGTGGACCGCCTGGTGGCCGCCCGGGCCGAGGATCCCAAGGACGACTTCACCTCGCTGATGACGTCCCTGATCGGGGCGGAGCTGAGCCACCGCGAGGTGGTCGAGCTGATCTCCACGATCCTGCTCGGCGGCAACGACACCGTCCCGAACCAGCTCGGCAACACCGTCCTGCGCCTGCTCAGGGAGGAGGCGTGGCCGGTGCCGCCGACACTGGTCGCGGGCGCGTCCGAGGAGTGCATGCGCATAGACGGCGCGTCGCTGGGCTCGTTCCGGTACGCCGTGGCCGACGTCGAGCTCCATGGCGTGACGATCCCGCAGGGGTCCCTGGTCCTGCTCTCCACCGACTCCGCCGCCCACGACGAGAGTGTCTTCCCCGATCCCGACCGCTTCCTGATCGACCGCCCGAACGCCGCCGAGCACATGGTCTTCGGCTACGGCATCCACTTCTGCGTCGGGGCCGCGCTCGGACGCCTGCAACTGCGCACCGCGCTGGAGGTGCTCGGCCGGCGCCTGCCCGGCCTGCGGCTCGCCCCCGGCCGGCGGATCGCCTACCGCAGGTCCATCGTCGGCCGCGGGCTGCCCTCCCTGCTGGTGGAGTGGTGAGCGGGCGCTTCGACGGCCGCGTCGCGCTGGTGACGGGGGCCGGGTCCGGCATCGGCGCGGCCTGCGCCGCCCGGCTGGCCGCCGAGGGGGCCTGCGTGGGCGTGCTCGACCTGCGGGCCGCGAGCGCCAGGGGCACCGCCGCCGCCATCCGCTCCCACGGTGGCACCGCCATGGCCCTGACCTGCGACGTCTCGGACGAGAAGCAGGTGGAGGAGGCGGTCTCGACCCTGGTGGCGTCGTTCGGGCGGGTGGACGTGCTGCACTCCAACGCCGCCGCGCTCGACCCCGCCGTGTACGGCCGCGACCGCGACCTCGACGACCTCGACGTCGCCGTCTGGGACCGCACCATGGAGGTCAACCTGCGCGGCGCCATGCTCATGGTCAAGCACACGGTCCCCGCCATGCCCGACGGGGGCGCCATCGTGCTGACGTCGTCGGTGTCCGCGCTGGTCGGGGATACGATGCACGCCGCGTACGGAGCCTCCAAGGCGGCCCTCATCGGCTTCACCCGCTACGTCGCCACGACGTACGGCGCCCGCGGCGTCCGCTGCAACGCCGTCGCCCCCGCCCTCGTCCTCACCCCCGCCGCCCAGCGCGCCCTGAGCCCCGCCCAGCTCGCCGACAAGGCCGCCGAACGCCTCCTGCCCTGGCCGTGCACGGTCGAAGATGTCGCCAACCTCGTCGCCTTCCTGGCCTGCGACGAGTCCCGCTGCGTCACCGGCCAGACCCTCGTCATCGACTCCGGCACGCTCGCCCACCGCCCCCAGCACGCCGTCCAGCAGTGGCGGAACCAGGATTCCTTTTCGAGCGATCAGGGGAGGGATGCCCAATAAGGTGGGTTTTGGATGGAACCTGGGAGGGTGCATGGAGCCGGTGGCGGTCGGGCTGATCGGGGCGGGGCCGTGGGCCCGGATGGCGCACGCGCCGATGCTGGCCAAGGGCCCGCACACGCGGCTGGCCGGGGTGTGGGCGCGCAGACCCGAGAACGCCGCGCTGCTCGGCGCACCCGTGTACACCCGGGTGGAGGAGCTGTTCGACGCCTGTGAGGCGGTGGCGTTCTGCGTGCCGCCGTCCGTGCAGGCCGAGTTCGCCGTCCGCGCCGCCCGCGCCGGCAAGGCCCTGCTGCTGGAGAAGCCCCTCGCCGACTCACTCGAAGGCGCGCGGCGGGTCGCCGACGCCATCGCCGAGGCCGGCGTGGCCTCCCAGATGGTGCTCACCCTGCGGTACGCCACCCAGACCCGTACCTTCCTGGCCCGCTGCGGCCAGATCGAGGCGTTCGGCGGCCACGCCGCCAACATCTCCGGCTCCCTGCTCGGCGACCACCCCTTCGCCACCCCCTGGCGGCTCGAACGCGGCGCGCTGCTCGACGTCGGCCCGCACGTGATCGACCTGCTGGACGCCGCGCTCGGCCCGATCACCGGCGTGCGCGCGCACGGCAACCCGCTCGGCTGGACCGGGCTGCTCCTGGAGCACGAGGGCGGCGCCGTCAGCGAGGCGTCCCTGTGCATGGCCGCCGTCGGCGACCTGCCACCCGCCACCGTCGCCGTCTACGGCCGCACCGGCAACGCCGTCCTCCTGCCCGTGGTCGAGGACCCCCTGGAGACGATCGCCGAGGAGTTCGCCCAGACCGTCCGCGACGGCGGCGGGCACCCCCTCGACGCCGCCCACGGCCTGCGGATCCAGCGGATCATCGCCGAGGCGGAATCCCAACTCGCCCCTTGACGAGGCCGCCGTCCGGGGCATTGATAGCGTGTGTCCGACGCGCAGTGCTGCAGCGAAGTCCGGTGCGAGTCCGGCGCTGTCCCGCAACTGTCATAGCCAGGTCGCCTGCCGCTGCGCGACGTCATCAACCCTCGTGGAAAAGGGTGATCCGTCGCTCTCAGCGGGTCTCTCGGTTCCGAACAGTGTGAAAGGACTACTCGTGAGGCCCGTACGCACGGCTCTCGCGGGCGCGCTGCTGGGAACGCTCGTCCTGACCGGTTGTGGTCAGACCGGAACGACAGCCTCCCCCTCAGCGGCCCCCGCCGCCTCCAGTGCCGCCCCCAGCGCCGCCCCCGGTGCATTCCCCGTCACCATCGAAGCGGGCAACGGCAAGGTCACGCTCACCAAGAAGCCGGAACGCATCGTCTCGCTCTCGGCCACCCACACCGAGACGTTGTTCGCCATCGGCGCCGGCCCCCAGGTCGTGGCCGTCGACGACCAGTCGAACCACCCGCCCGAGGCCCCCAAGACCGACCTGTCCGGCTTCAAGCCGAACGTCGAGGCCATCATCGCCCACAAGCCCGACCTCGTCATCGTCTCCGACGACCTCGACAAGGTCGTGGCCGAGCTGGGCAAGGTGAACGTGCCCGTGCTGCTCCAGCCGGCCGCGACCAGGCTCGACGAGGCGTACGAGGAGATCGCCGAGATCGGCGCCGCCACCGGCAACAAGGCCAAGGCCGACGAGGTCGTCTCCGGCATGAAGAGCGCCATGGAGAAACTGGCCGCCGAGGCGCCCAAGGACACGAAGCTCACCTACTACCACGAGCTCGACCAGACCCCCTACGCCGCCACGTCGAAGACCTTCATCGGCCAGATCTACGGCATGTTCGGCCTGACCAACGTGGCCGACGAGGCCCCCGACGCGGCGGGCGGCTATCCCAAGCTGTCGGCCGAGTTCGTGGCCCAGGCCGACCCCGACCTGATCTTCCTGGCCGACGTCAAGTGCTGCCGGCAGAGCAGGGACACCCTGGCCAAGCGGCCGGGCTGGAAGAACCTGTCCGCCATCAAGAACGACCAGGTCGTCCAGCTCGACGACGACCTCGCCTCCCGGTGGGGGCCGCGCGTGGTGCAGCTCGCCGAGTCCATCGGCGCCGCCGTCGCCAAGGCCGGCGCGAGCTGAGCGTGATCACGCGGGCCGGCCCGTCCAGGGCCAGACCTCTCTGGGTGGTGTCCGCCCTGGGCGTGCTGGCCGCCTGCATGATCGCCGGGCTCCTCGACGGCGCCGCCGACATCTCGCCCTGGCAGGTCGTGCTCCAGGCGGTGGACTGGCTGCCGCTCGTGCACGTGGACTCCGGGCTCGCGCCCGTCGAGCAGGGGCTGCTGTTCGAGCTGCGGCTGCCCCGGGTGCTGGTCGCGGCCGTGGTGGGCGGGCTGCTCGCCATGGCGGGGGCGGCCTACCAAGGGGTGTTCCGCAATCCGCTGGCCGACCCGTACCTGCTGGGCGCCGCGGCCGGGGCCGGGCTGGCGACGACCGCGGCCATCGTGCTGCTGCCCGCCGCGGAGGGGTCCATCCCCATCGCGGCCTTCGTGGGGGCCGTGGGCGGGGTGTTCCTGGCGTACACGCTGGGCAACACCGCCGGGCGCGCGGGCGGCACCGCCACGCTCGTGCTGGCCGGGGTGGCGGTCACGTCGTTCCTGACCGCGATCCAGACGTTCATCCAGCAGTTCAAGGTCGAGGAACTGCAGCGCATCTACTCGTGGATCCTCGGCGACGTCGGCGGCGGGTGGGACCAGCTCTGGCTCGTCCTGCCGTACGCCGCCGTCTCCGCCGTCCTGCTCCTGCTGCACGGACGCATGCTCGACGTGCTGTCCGTGGGCGACGAGGAGGCCACGAGCCTGGGCGTGCGGGCGGCCAGGGTGCGCTTCACCGTGCTGCTGGCGGCCTCGCTGGCCACCGCGGCGGCCGTGGCGGTGAGCGGGCTGATCGGGTTCGTGGGCATCGTCGTCCCGCACGTCGTGCGGCGGCTGGCGGGGGGCTCGTACCGGATCGTGCTGCCGCTCTCGCTGATCGGCGGGGCGGCGTTCCTGGTGTTGGCCGACCTCGTCGCCCGTACGGTGATCGCGCCGGCCGAGCTGCCGATCGGGGTGGTGACGATGTTCGTGGGGGCGCCGTTCTTCGTGGGCGTGCTGCGCATGACCAGGCGGGCGGTCACGTGATCCGGGCCACCGGCCTGTCCGTACGGCTCGGCGACCGCGACGTCCTCGACGGCGTCGACCTGGAGGTGCGCCGCGGCGAGTGGCTGGCCATCATCGGGCCGAACGGGGCGGGCAAGTCCACGCTGCTCAAGGCCGTCATGGGGCTGGTCGCGCACCGGGGCGAGGTCTCGCTCGACTCCCGGCCGGCCGGGGCGCTGAAGCCGCGTGCGCGGGCCCGGCTGGTGGCGTACGCGCCGCAGGCGCCCGCGCTGCCGCCGGACATGTCGGTCTTCGACTACGCGTTGCTGGGGCGGACGCCGTACATCCCGTATCTGGGGCGGGAGAGCGGGCACGACCGGGCCGTCACGGAGTCCGTGCTCGAGCGGCTCGACCTGACCGCGCTCGCCACCCGGCCGGTCGGGGAGCTGAGCGGCGGCGAACGGCAGCGCGTGGTGCTGGCCAGGGCGCTCGCCCAGGAGGCCCCCGTGCTGCTGCTGGACGAGCCCACCACCGCGCTCGACCTCGGGCACCAGCAGCAGGTGCTGGAGCTGGTCGACCGGCTGCGGCGGGCCGACGGGCTGACCGTCGTCACCACCCTGCACGACCTGACCGTCGCCGGGCTCTACGCCGACGCCCTCCTGCTGCTGGCCGAGGGCCGGGTGGCCGCCGCCGGCACGCCCGCCCAGGTGCTGACCGAGTCGTTGGTGGGACGGCACTTCGACGCGCATGTGAAGATCGAGCCGGGACCCGACGGGCGGCCCGTCGTGCACCTGGTCAGGGGAGGCCCGTGAAGCTGACGTACCGCGTGGAGGAGGGGGCCAGGCTCGGGTCGCTGCTGTGGGAGTTCGGGCCCGGCCGGCGGATGATCTCCTCGGCGATGCTCGGCGGCGGGATCGGGGTCCGGGAGTGGGTGCTGAACGCGCAGGTGGTGGCGGGCTACTCGCGGATGGACCCGGTCGATCACCTGACGTCGCTGGGGCCGGGCGGGGACGGGGTCGGGATGATGACCGCCGCCTCGGTCGACCGGTACGTCCGGGCCACGGACGGCGGCGTCGAGGCGTACGCCACGGTGGGGCTGCGCGTGCCCACCTGGGCCGCCGCCCCCGAGGGGTGGGAGGATCCCGAGCTGGCCCCCATCCGGGTGGGGACGATCAACATCGTGGTGGTCGTGCCGGTCGCCATGACGGACGCGGCGCTGGTCAACACCGTGATGACGGTGACGGAGGCCAAGTCGCAGGCACTGATCGAGGCGGGGTTCGCGGGCACGGGGACGGCCTCGGACGCGGTGTGCGTGGTGGTGCCGGTGGACGGGCTCGAAGAGTTGTTCGGCGGGCCACGGTCTGTCTACGGCGCCCGGATCGCACGGGCGGTGCACACGGCCGTGCGGCGCGGAGCCGAGGCGTGGCGGCCTCGTCACTTAAAGTGAGGAAAATCGGGGAAGTAGCATGTGCGCGAGGGCTTGACTCCCGATACTGAGCAGGTGACCGCAATGGCGACGATCGAACCGACAACTGGATCGGCCGTGAACGAGCCGGCCCCGAGGCGCACGGTTCTCCCCGGCGTGCCGCCGTTCACTGTCGACGACCTGCTCAAGTTCCCGGACGACGGGAACCGATATGAGCTCTTCAACGGGAGCCTACTAGTGAGCCCCGCCCCCACCCCCCGGCATCAGATCGCCATCTTCCGCTTGCAGATGGCCTTGCATCAGGAGATGCCACCGCACTTGACGGTCCTGTCGACCGTCAACGTGCGGGCATCGGACAGGGATTACTACATTCCCGACCTCGTGGTGGTGCCGAAGGAGAGGGCCGAGGCCGTCAGGCTCATGTTCGCTCCCGACGACCTGCTCCTCGCCGTGGAGGTGGTGAGCCCCAACACGAAGATTCGTGACAGGGCGACCAAGGCGGCCGCATATGCCGAGGTGGGCATACCCACTTATTGGCGCCTCGAGATCGAAGAAGGGCCGACACTCTACGTTCATGAACTCGACGAGGGGTGCTACAGGGGGCCCGTCGCCCACCAGCCGGGCGCGACAGTGAAGCTTTCCGAGCCCTATCCCGTCAGCTTCGACCCCGGTGAGCTGACCGACTACTGAGTGTCCGGCCCGTAGTCCTCCGCCGCTCCTCGCACCGTCACGCGCCCGGCGTCGAGGTCGGCGAGGATCGCCTCCCGGTCGCGTTCCCTCGGCGGGCCGAGGCCGCCGCCGCCCGTCGTCTCGACGATGAACGCCTCCCCGGCCGCGAACCGGACATTGTTCACCTTGGACGCCAGCCGCTCCACCACCCCGTCCAGGTGCCGCTTGTAGAACCCGCCCAGCCGCCCCGGCAGCCCTCCGTCGCGCCCCGGTGGGGCCAGGCGCAGCCGGTCGCCGCGGGTGGTGACGTGGCAGTCCGCCAGGAACCGGTACACCGTCCGTGACCCCAGCCCGCCCCGGTGCCGGCCGGGCCCGCCCGAGTCCGGGATGGTCTCGATCGACTCCACGATCAGCGGGCAGCGGCTCTCCACCGGCTCCGTCTGCGGCACCGAGTTCCGGCCGATGCCGAAGTGCACGCCGGTCGCGTCCGGCCCGTCCAGGCCGCGCCGGGCGCCCACGCCGCCGAAGTCGTACGACAGATGGATCCAGTACGGCGCCCCGACCGCCGCGATCGAGAACGGCTGCAGGATCCCGCTGGCGGCGATCGCCCGTTCGGGCACCGCGTCCGACAGGGCCTGGAAGACGGCCTCCATGGCGGCGTAGATGGGGACGTACCGGCCGCCGCAGGGGTAGGGGGAGCGGGCGTTGAGCAGGGAGCCCTCCGGCAGGTGCACGTCGATGGCCCGCAGGCAGCCCTCGTTCATGGGGATCGTGGGGTCGAGGAAGCAGCGCAGCGCGAAGACGGCGGCGGCCAGCGACTGCGAGGCAGAGGCGTTGACGGCCGCCGGGACCTGCGGGCCGGTGCCCGAGAAGTCCAGCACCGCCCGCTCGCCCAGGGTGACGGCCACCCGGACGTGGTGCGGCCTTTCGAGGTCGATGCCGTCGTCGTCGATCGGGTACGCCGCCTCGAACCGGCCCCTCGGCAGCTCTTCCAGCGCCGCGAGGGTCCTGGCCTCCGTGTAGTCCAGGTAGTCGTCGATGCCCTCGGCCAGGCCGCTCACGCCGTACTCCTCCGTGAGGGCCTGGAGGCGGGCGGCGGCCACGGCCGTACCGGCCACGAGGGCCCGTACGTCGCCCATGACCTTGTCCGGGGTGCGGCTGTTGGCCTTCAGGACGGCCTCGATGGCGGGTTCGATGCCGGCGGCGGTGGCCAGGCGCACCGGGGGGAGTTGCAGGCCCTCCAGGAAGATGTCCGTGGCCAGCGGGGCCATGCCGCCCGCCGAGAGGCCGCCCAGGTCGGAGACGTGGATCATGGTGGCCGTGAAGTAGGCGGGGGCCGCGCCGACGAAGACCGGGCGGTAGACGAGCAGGTCGTTGGTGTGGACGCCGCCTCGGTAGGCGTCGTTGAGGACGTACACGTCGCCGGGGCGCATGGTGGCGAGGGGGATGTCGGCGATCAGCTCGGGCAGCGCCACCTTGAGCGCCATGCTGTTCATGAGCGTGGTGGCCATGGAGTGCGCGATCAACCGGCCCCGCGTGTCGAGGATGGCGGCCGAGGCGTCGGAGCCCTCGACGATGAACGTCGAGTACGCCGAGCGCACCACCACGATGCTGGCCTCCTCGGCGGCCACGACCAGGGCGTTCCTGAGCACCTCGGCGGTGAGGGCGTCGGTCATGCGGCGCTCCTGGTGAGGTGCACGGCGCCGGTGGGGGCGACGGTGGCGGTCCAGCCCGGGGGGACGACGATCGTGGACTCGGCGTCCTCGATCACCGCCGGGCCCGGGAGCCCGGTCCGCTCGACGGTGCCCCGGGTGTGCACGGGCACCTCGGTGAATCCGCCGGCCTCCGGGAAGTACGCCGTCCGCGCCGACGCCGTGCCGCCCTCCGGTGCCCGGCCCGCCTCGGGGGGGCCGCCGCCCGGCGGGGTGGTGAGGCGGACGCGGTAGCTGACGAGTTCGATCTCGCCGCGTTGCGTGATGCCGTAGACCTCGGCGTACCTCTGGAAGAAGCGGGACTCCAGGGTCGCCCGGTCGGGAGACCAGTCGACGGTCAGGTCGTGGGACTGGCCCTTGAAACGGACGTCCACCGACCGCAGGACCGTCGCCTCCGCGACCGGGACGTCCAGGTCGGCGGCCGCGTCGGCGGCCAGGGCGGTGAAGACGGCCTCCGGGTCCGGGGCGTCGAGGCGGGACCGGACGCGGTCTGTGGACAGGGCACCGGACAGGAGACCGGCGGCCGAGGCCACGCCGCAGTACGCGGGCACCACCACCGTCCCGATCCCGAACCGCGCCGCCACCCGCGCCGCGTGCATGGGCCCCGCGCCCCCGAAGGCGACCAGGGCGAAGCCGCGCGGGTCGATGCCCCGTTGCACCGTCACCACGTGCACCGCCGACGCCATCGCGGCGCTGACGATCTCGTGCACCGCGTACGCCGCCTCCGCCCGCGACACCCCCAGCGGCCCGGCCAGCCGGTCGAGGGCCTTGTCGGCCGGCACGGGCGAGAGCGGGATCGACGCCGAGGACAGGTAGCCGAGGACGAGGTTCGCGTCCGTCACGGTCGGCTCCGAGCCGCCCAGGCCGTAACACGCGGGGCCGGGGGAGGAGCCGGCCGAGTGTGGGCCGACGCGGAGGGCGCCCGCCGGGTCCAGCCAGGCCACGCTGCCGCCGCCCGCCCCCACCTCCGCCAGGTCGATGGCCGGGGTCTTGATGGGCACGCCGGTGCCCGCCCGCCGCCCGCCGAAGCTGCCCTTGCCGCCCACGTGGAACTCGTGCGTGATCGACGGCCGGCCCCCGCGCACCACGCACGTCTTGGCCGTGGTCCCGCCCATGTCGAACGAGATCACGTCCGCGAACCCCGCGCCCGCCGCCGCCAGCACCCCGGCCGCCGGGCCCGACTCGATCGTGGCCACCGCCCGCCGGGCGGCCAGCTCGGCGGAGATCACGCCGCCGCTCGACTCCATGACGTGGATGGGCGCGTCGATCCCGATCCCGGCCAGCCGCGCGCGCAAGCGGGAGAGGTAGGAGGCCATCAGGGGGCCGATGTAGGCGGAGATGATCGTGGTGGTGGCGCGTTCGTACTCGCGGATCTCGGGCCAGATCTCCGAGGACGCGACGACGTTCGTGATCGACTCCCGCAGGATCTCGGCCGCCCGCCGTTCGTGGGCCGGGTTGGCGTAGGAGTGCAGGAGGCAGAGCGCCGCCGACTCGATGCCGCGGGCCGTGATGGCGGCGGCGGCGCGGCGTACCGAGCCCTCGTCCAGGGGCGTCAGCACGGCGCCGCGGGCCGAGACGCGCTCGGCCACCTCGAAGCAGTCGCCGGGCGCGACGGGGGGCGGGGGCGGGGTGAAGCGGAGGTCGTATCGGTCCTCCTCGACCCGGGCGTAGCGGCCCAGGGGGATGGCCGCGCGGAAGCCCTGAGTCGTGACATAGGCGACACGTACGCCCTTACGTTCGAGCACCGCGTTGGTGGCCAGCGTCGTGGCGTGCACGACCCGCGTGACCTGCGACGGGTCGCGGTCGCCCAGCGCGCGCGTAACGCCGGCGACGATACCGGCGATGGGGTCGTAGTGGGTGCTCAAACATTTGGCCACGGAAATCGCGCCCGACGTGCCTTGAACGACCACGTCGGTGAAGGTACCGCCGACATCGACGCCGATCGTGTAACCCATTCAGGTACGTTATGTCCCCGAGCAAGCGCTTGTCTACGTAGTGGTCTATTGACTTACGGCAGGTGATTGGGACTCTGGTTCTAGACCTGCGTTTGGAGCGGAGAGATGGCGCGCCTCACAGCTCTTGCCGTTGGCGTCGCGGTGGCACTGACGCTGACCGCGATGCCGGTCGCGGCCCATGAGCACCCGAGCGGGATCACCGACCTGGTGAGCCCGGCCGTGGTGCGGGTGGAGTCCGTGTCCCACGTGGAGATCACCCTGCTCGATCATGTCAGCGAGCTCAAACATGTGGAGCGGTCCTACGACGTCCCGTTCGCCGCGGGCACGGGGACCGTCGTCAGCCCCGACGGCACGATGGTGGCGCTCAGACGCCTGGCCGTGAACCCCAACGACGCGGCCGTCTACGCGGCCAACAAGATCTTCGCCGAGCACCACAAGGTCAAGATCCCGGCCGACTACAAGAAGCACAAGCTCTCCGACGACCTGCTCAACCGTCACCTGCAGGCGTGCTACCCGCCCAAGACCAGCACCGCCACCTGCATCATCAACGTGACCACCGAGATCACCGCCTTCCCCAACGTCTCACCGCCCAGCGCCGACGGCTTCAAGGTCAAGTGCATCAAGGCCGGCCCCGACCCCGACAGCCCCGCCGTGCTGGTGCCGCTGGCCCCGGCGGCGGGCAGCGTCGGCATGCCGACCGCGCCGCTCGCCGACAAGGTGCCCGAGCAGGAGGGCGCGCCCACCAACGTGGCCGGCTTCCTGGGCCGGCCGGGCCCGAACGTCGCCCACACGGTCGAGATCGCCCACCTGGCCAAGGGCGGCGGGGCGGGCGCGGGCGGCCGGCCGTTCGCCGACCCGGAGAAGGACCCCAAGAAGCGTATCGACGAGCCGGTCAAGCTGGGCGGCCTGGCCGACAAGGGCCTGGTCGGCGCGCCGGTGATCGGCGACAAGGACGGCCACGTCATCGGCCTGCTGGTCGGAGGCGGCAAGGAAGGCAAGATGATCGGGGTCAGGGAGATCACCGGCATCCTGGCCGCCGCCAAGGTGGTGCCGCGCAGAGGCGCGATCGACACGGCGTTCGAGGCGGCGCTGACCCGCTACCACACGAAGTACTACACCGAGTCCGCCCCCGGTTTCCAGCGCGTGCTGGAGCTCTATCCGGGCAACGTGGTGGCCGCGGCGCTGCTGAAGACCTCGCTCGCCAAACGGGGCGGGCCGGAGGACCAGGGCACGAAGAAGGTGGCGAGCGAGCCGGCCGGATCGTCCACGCCGCTGTGGCCGTTCGTCCTGGCGGCGGTGGCGCTTTTCATGGCGGCCGGCGGTGGAGCGTATCTGTTGTGGCGTCGCCGCACTCCTGAAAAACCGACGGAGCCGCCACAGCCACTGGCGGCCGGCCCACCGATCGACGACGGCGCCAACCAGACCGTGGTCGTACGGCGATCCCAGTCGTTCCAAGTGGTCCCGCAACAGCAACAGGTGATGACGGCGCCGGATCCGGCGATCAAATACTGCACCTCGTGCGGCATGAGGCTCGGACCGGCGCACCGCTTCTGCGGCTACTGCGGCCACCCCAGCGAGACGTGATGCCATTGAACGAAAGATCCCTCATCGGCCAGGAGGTGGCCGGTTACTACATCGAGGACATCGTCGGCAAGGGCGGCATGGCCGTCGTCTACCTGGCGCTCGACCCCCGGCTGAGCCGCCGGGTGGCGCTGAAGATCCTCAACCCGGTGCTCAGCGTCGACGACCGGTTCAGGCAGCGGTTCATCCTCGAGTCCAGGACCGTCGCCAGCATCGAGCACCCCAACATCATCCCGATCTACGAGGCGAACGCCGACGCCGACGGCGTGCTCTACATCGCGATGCGCTACGTCGACGGCCTCGACCTGCGCCGCCTCATCTACGACCGCGGGCCGCTGCCGATCGCCCAGGCGAACCAGATCTTCGCCCAGGTGGCCGCCGCGCTCGACGCCGCCCACGCCCACGACCTGATCCACCGGGACGTCAAGCCGGCCAACATCCTGCTGGCCGACGGCCACGTCTACCTCACCGACTTCGGCATCACCAAGCACCGCTCGTCGATCTCCGGGCTGACGCAGACCGACCAGTTCATCGGCACCCCCCGCTACATGTCGCCCGAGCAGATCAACAAGGAGCACATCGACGGCCGCTGCGACCAGTACGCGCTGGCCTGCGTCGTCTACGAGGCGCTGTCGGCGCGCCTGCCCTTCCAGCGGGAGAACGACATCGCGCTGCTCTGGGCGCACCTGGCCGAGCAGCCCACGCCCCTGTCGCAGATCAGGCCCGAACTGCCGCCCCAGATCGACGCCGTGATGATGCGCGCGCTGGCCAAGACCCCCGAGCAGCGCTACGCGACCTGCACCGAGTTCGTGACCGCGCTGCGCGACGCGATCAGCGGGCCCCAGCCCGACCTGTACGGCGGCCCGAGCTCAGGTCCCCACCCGGCCCCGAACCTGGGCGTGCGCTCCTCGGGGCCGCACCTGGTCCCGCGCCCGACCACCAGCCCCCACTCGGGCCCGCACCAGGTGCCGCAGCTCGCCGGCCCCCACACGCAGCCGCCCAGCGCCTTCGCTGCGGCGCCCACGGGCCCCGGTCAGCCGCCGCGGGCCTCCGCCCAGCGGGCCCGGCCGGGGCGGATCCCGATCGTGGCCGCCACGCTCGTCGCCGCCGTCGCGGCGCTCGCGCTGGTCGCGTTCATCGTCATGAACCACCGCGACGACACCTGGGCCCGCTACAAGACCAGCGCCGCCGCGCCGCTCACGTTCGACCATCCGGGCGACTGGACCGTACGCACCCACCAGGACCTGTTCGCGGTGGTCTCGCCGCACGCCACCGAGTTCGAGTCCCTGTTCGTCGCCGGGCCGGGCGCCGACTGGTCGGCGATCTCGCAGATCGTCGCCGACGACCCCGAAGCCGCCTCCGGCGTGTACGTCCAGGTCTCCGACACCCTCGAGGCCGGCGGCACCTCCGAGCAGATGAAGGGCAAGATGGAGGTCCTGCTGCCCGGCCAGGTCGACCTCGGCAAACCCGTGCAGGACCAGGCGGGCAACAGCCCCGCCACCCGGTTCGACGGCGCCCTGCACGACCCCGCCAGCGGCACCAGGCTGGGCTTCGTCAGCTACGTGATCGAACGCCGGCCCAAGACCATGCTGATCATGTACTTCTGCGCCAAGGCCACCTGCGACGACGCCACCCAGACCCGCATCAGGCAGAGCGTCCATGTCTCGTGACTTGTGACTCACTTGTGCCCGGCTTGACCTGGGTGTTCAAGGCGGGGGCGGGCGGTCTACCCTCCGCGGTGTGGGCATTCGAATCGTCATCGCCGACGACCAGGCGATGGTCAGGGCCGGGCTGCGCATGGTCGTCGACAGCGACCCCGGCATGGAAGTGGTCGGCGAGGCGGCCGACGGGCGTGAGGCCATCGCCGTGGCCAGGCGTACCCGGCCGGACATCGTCCTGATGGACATCTCGATGCCCCGGCTCGACGGCCTGTCCGCGGCCAGGGAACTGCTCGACACCCCGTCGCCGCCCAAGGTCATCACGCTCACGACGTTCGACACCGACGAGAACCTCTACGCCGCGCTGCGCGCCGGCACCAGCGGGTTCCTGCTGAAGGTGTCGCCGCCCGAGCAGCTCCTCGAGGCGATCAGGGTGGTGCACTCCGGCGACGCGCTGCTCGACCCGGCCGTGACCAGCCGGGTGATCGCCACGTTCGCCGGCCGCGCCGAGCCCAGGCCGGCGCCCGCGCTCGCCGAGCTGACGCCGCGCGAGCTGGAGGTGCTGCGCCTGCTGGCGCGCGGTCTCACCAACGCGGAGATCGCCAAGGACCTGTACGTCGGGGAGGCCACGGTCAAGACGCACGTGGCGCGGGTGCTGATGAAGCTGTCGCTGCGCGACCGGGCGCAGGCCGTGGTCTTCGCGTACGAGACCGGTGTCGTCCGGCCCGGCGCCGGCTGAGTGTCTCACCATGCGGAAGGGTTTGGTGAGGCACGCCGTACTCATGTGTATATTTTCCGTTATAAGGCGGTAGATACAGGAGATTCTTCATGCAATCCTTCCCTCGGGTGCTGTTCGACGAGGCCCACAGCGAGTCGTGGACCGTCCGGCGTGAGGTGGCCGAGGCCATCAACCCGGCCCACCCCGACGACAACAGCTACGCCCGCGCGGCCGGGCTGCTGCGGCACCTGGGGCACACGGTCACCGTCCACACGACGGGCCCCCTTGACGCCGGGACGCTGGCGGAGCAGGACGTCCTGGTGATCGCGCACCCGTCGGGGGAGCGGTGGGAGCGCACGACCGGGCAGGGCAGCCCGGTCTTCGCCGCCGCCGAGCTGGACGCGATCCAGGGCTTCGTGGCCGGCGGCGGCGGGCTCGTGGTGCTGGCCGAGGAGGAGCAGGACAAGTACGGCAACAACCTGGCCGACCTGCTCGGCCGGTTCGGGGTGCGGGTCGTCCACGGCACCGTGCGCGACCCGGGGCACGCGCACCGGGGCGTGGCCACCTGGGTCCTGGGGGAACGTTCCACCGACTCCGGGGTGCTGGCCGGGGTGCGGGCGGCCTGCTTCTACCGCTCCGGGACCCTTGCGGCGGAAGGCGCGGAGGTGCTGTTCAGGACGTCGGCGGCGGCCGACCCGGCGGGCGCGCCGCTGGCCGTCACGGTCCGGCACGGCCGGGGGCGCGTGGCCGTGTTCGCCGACTCCGACCTGTTCGGCGACGACTCCATCGAGGACTACGACCACCGCGCCCTCTGGGGCAACGTGATCACCTGGGCGGCCCGCGTCCCCGAGGCCGGCGACGGCGCCGGAACCCGTGATGCGGCCAAGGCGGAGCTGTTCGGCCGGTTGAAGGCGGCGGTGGAGGAGCTCAGGCCGCTGCAGGTCAAGGACGGCTCGGTGCCGGAAGAGGGCAAGGAGCTGGCCAAGGGGCTGGTCGGGGAGATCGCGGCGCGGGTGGGCGACATTTCGGGATATTTCCCGCATGACGCCGCCTACCTCCAGGCCGTTCAGGACGACCTCGCCACGTGGGCCGGCCAGGACCTCGGCGTGCCCGACTTCCTCGGCTCCCTGGAGCTGTTCCACCCCGACACCCAGCGCCAGGACGGCCTGGAGCACGTCGTGGTGTTCCCCATGTACACGCAGAACGGCAACCCGAACCGCAACCTGGAAGCCGTCTGGATCCGGACGATCTGGCCGGACTGGCTGGCCCGGCTCGAGGCGGGCGGCTACGACAACCCGATGTTCGTGCCGATCGCGTTCGAGGACTTCACCTCCGGCTACGACACGCACTCGGCTGTGCTGTTCCCCGAGACCGTCGCGGTGCGCCGGGCGCCCGAGCGCTTCACCTGGGGTGGGATCTTCGCCGACCGCGAGGCCGCCAGGTTCAGGCGGGTGTCCAGGGCGGCCGTCGAGACGCTGAAGCTGGTCCTGCCGCCGGACGCCGACCGGCTGCTGGAGTCGCAGCGGCTGGCGCAGGACACGTTCGTGCTGTGGGACCTGGTGCACGACCGCACGCACAGCCATGGCGACCTGCCGTTCGACCCGTTCATGATCAAGCAGCGGATGCCGTACTGGCTGTACTCGCTGGAGGAGCTGCGCTGTGACCTGACCGCGTTCGGCGAGGCGGTGAAGCTGGAGGCGCAGGGGGTGCCGCACGCCCGCTACGTGCAGCACGCGATCCTGTTCGACCGGCTGTTCAGGTTCCCGATCACCGGTGAGCGGGTGCGGAACTACGACGGGCTCGGCGGGCAACTGCTCTTCGCCTACCTGCACCGCAACGACATCGTCCGGTGGACCGACAACCGGCTCATGATCGACTGGGAGCGGGTCGCGGACGGGGTGGCCGATCTGCGCGGCGCGGTCGAGAAGCTGTACCGCGACAGCATCGACAGGTCCAAGCTGGCGCACTGGCTGGCGGCGCACGAGCTGGTGGGTTCGTACGTGGCCCCGCACCCGGCCTCGGTCTGGGCCAAGGGGGTCCAGGCGCTGCCGGAGGAGCAGAAGGCCAAGGTGGACGCGGTGCTGCCGGACGAGTTCCCGCTGAGCATGTTCTACGAGGCACTGCGCCGTAAGCTGACCGATGTGGTCGAATCGACTAAGGGACTCCGAGCATGATCATTCTGGTTACCGGGGCCGGCGGGCCCACGGGTGAGGCTGTGTCCGGATATTTTCGGAAAAACGGTCACACTGTGATCGGTGTCGACAAGGAAGACGTCGACCTGCTCGACCGCGCCGCCGTACAGGGCCTGGCGGACCGGATCGAGCGCGAGCACGGCCGTGTGGACGGCGTGGTGCACCTGGTCGGCGGCTGGCGGGGGTCCGACTCGTTCGCCGAGACCAGCCTCGAGGACTGGGACCTCCTGCACGACCTGCTGATCCGCACCCTCCAGCACGTGTCGCTGGCGTTCGAGCCGCTCTTGCGGCGCAGCGCCGACGGCCGCTTCGTCATCGTCTCGGCCAAGGCCGCCGGGCAGCCCACCGCCGGGGGCGCCGTCTACGCGGCGGCCAAGGCGGCGGCGGAGGCGTGGACGCTCGCGCTCGCCGACGCCCTCAAGGACACCGGCAGCGCGGCGACCATCCTCGTGGTCAAGGCCCTGGTGAACGACGCCATGCGGGCCGGCAGGCCCGAGGCGCGCTTCCCCGGCTTCACCGACGTCAACGACCTGGCGGCGGCCATCGGCGGCCTCTACGACCGCCCGGCGGCAGAGATCAACGGCACCAGATTGGACCTCACTTCTTGATTCCCCGGCACGACCCCCTCCTCAAGGCGTTCGCCAGCGACAACTACGCCGGTGTGCACCCCGAGATCCTCCAGGCCATCGCCACGGCGAACGGCGGCCACCAGACCTCCTACGGCGACGACGTCTACACCGAGGCTCTGCGGGAGGTCTTCCAGCGGCACTTCGGCGAGTCCGCACGCGCGTGGCCGGTGTTCAACGGCACCGCCGCGAACGTCGTCTCCCTGCGCGCCATGACCGCCCCGTGGGAGGCGGTCATCTGCGCCGAGAGCGCCCACATCCACACCGACGAGGGCGGCGCGCCCGAGGTGGCCGGCGGCATCAAGCTGCTGACCGTGCCCACCCCCGACGGCAAGCTCACGCCCGCGCTGATCGACCGGCAGGCGTGGGGCTTCGGCGACGTGCACCGGGCCCAGCCGAAGGTGGTGTCCATCTCCAACACCACCGAGCTGGGCACCCTCTACACGCCCGCCGAGATCGCCGCGATCTGCGCGCACGCCCACGACCTGGGCCTGCTCGTCCACCTCGACGGCTCCCGCCTGACCAACGCCGCCGCCGCGCTGGACGTGCCGCTGCGGGCACTGACCACCGACGCGGGCGTGGACGTCCTCTCCTTCGGCGGCACCAAGATCGGCCTGCTGTACGGCGAGGCGGTCGTCGTGCTCAACCCGGACGCCGCCCACGGGATCGACTACCTCCGCAAGACGTTCATGCAGCTCTCGTCGAAGATGCGGTTCGTGTCGGTGCAGTTCGAGGCGCTGCTGTCGGGCGACCTGTGGCTGCGCAACGCGCGGCAGGCCAACGCCATGGGACGGCGGCTGGCCGAGGCCGTGCGCGGCATCCCCGGCGTGGAGCTGCCCCGGCCGGTCGAGGCCAACGCCGTGTTCGCCGTCCTGCCCGCCGACGTGACCGAGCGGCTGCGCAAGCGGTTCCGGTTCTACACCTGGAACGAGGCCACGGGGGAGGTGCGGTGGATGTGCGCGTTCGACACGACCGAGGAGGACGTGGACGCCTTCGCCGCCGCCCTCGCCGAGGAGATGGCCGCGGCGCGCTCCTGACGCCTCAACCGGAGCCGCTTGAACAGGAGCGCGGTGGCTGGGGTTCAGCGGGAGCGCAGGGCCAGGCGGGCGGCCTGCCGGCCGCCCATCCCATGTGCTCCCGGCCCCGGCGGCGTCGCGGCCGAGCACAGGAACACCCCCGGCAGCGGGGTGCGCCACGGCGCCGGGGACCAGACCGGGCGGCGGACGAACTGGCCCAGGCTCGCCAGCCCGCCCCCGATGTCGCCGCCCACCAGGTTGGGGTTGCCCGCCTCCAGCTCCGCCGGGCCCATCGCGTGCCTGGCCAGCACGCGGTCGCGGAAGCCCGGCGCGTAGCGCTCGATCTGGGTCTCGATGGCGTCGGTCATGTCGGCCCGCGAGCCGTTGGGGACGTGGCAGTAGGCCCACAGCGTGTGCCCGCCCCGCGTCGGGTCGGCCGCGTAGGGCTGGACGAGCAGCACGTACGGCCGGGGCGAGTGCCTGCCCGCAGCCGTCTCCGCCTCGCTGAGCACGATCTCCTCCAGCGTCCCGCCCAGGTGCACCGTGCCCGCCCCGGCCACCGCCGGATCCCGCCACGGCACCGGCCCGTCGAGGGCCCAGTCGAGCTTGAACACCCCCGGCCCGTAGCGGTAGCGCTCGAGCGCCCGCCGGTAGCCCGCGGGCAGGTCGGCCATCGTGACCAGTTGCCTGGGCATCACGTCGAGCACCACGATCGGCGCCTCCAGCTCCGCCAGCCGGCGCACGCGGTGGCCGGTGACCGCCTCCCCGCCCAGCGAGCGCAGCTCCGACACGAGCGCGTCGGCCAGCACCTGCGACCCGCCCCGCACCAGCGGCCAGCCCACCAGATGGGCCAGGGAGCCCAGCAGCAGGCCGTAGCCGGCCGTGATGGGGGCGCGCAGGTCGAGCATCGAGTGCGCGGCCATGCCCGCGATCAGCGCCCGCCCCTCCACGGTGCGCAACGCCCGCCTGGCGAACGTCGTGGCCGGCAGCGCCGCCGCCGGCCCGAACCTGGCCGCCCGCAGAAACGTCCGCGGCGGCACGTTCCACGGCCCCAGCGGCTGCAGCAGCAGCTCCACCAGCGGGAGCCCGGCCCTGGCCGCCGCGCCCGCGGTGGCCAGCCAGGCCCGCCCGTCGCGTCCGAGCTCCTCGGCGGTGCGGCGCGCGTCGCGGTGCACCAGCACGGCGGGCCGGCCGTCGAGCGGATGCGCCGCGGCCACCGGCGGATGGGCGAACTCCACCCCTTTGAGCTCCAGCGCGCGGAACGCCGGGGAGGCCAGGGCCATCGCCATCACGGTCGCGCCCAGGTCGTGGATCCGCCCCGGCAACGTCAGCTCGGCGGAGCGCAGCCCGCCCCCGAACCGATCGGCCGCCTCCAGCAGCAGCACCTTGCGCCCGGCGCGGGCGAGCGTGACGGCGGCGACGAGCCCGTTGGGCCCCGAGCCCACGACGACCGCGTCGGCGCCCATCGCTCTATTGGGTCTTCAGAATCGAGGGAAGAGGCTGGGCGCCGCGGTGCCCGAGCAGCTCCGTCATGAGCTTGATCTCGCCGCTCTGCCCGGTGACGATCTTCTGCGCCATGCTGACCACCTCGGTGCGGGTGGACAGTTTGAGCAGGCCCTCGGCCATCTGCACGCCGCCCTCGTGGTGGCGGATCATGAGCTGCAGGAACAGCACCTCGGCCGGCGTGCCCTGCGCCTCCTTGAGCTTGGTCAGCTCCTGCGGGGTGGCCATGCCGGGCATGGGGCCGGGCGCCTTGACCGTGCCGCCGTGCCCGTGGCCGACCATCCAGGCCATCGGCCGCTGGTCGGTCGCCTGGCTCAGCTCCCACTGCTGCAGCCAGCCCTGGAACATGCCGCGCTGGTTGGCCTGGGTGTTGATGATGTCGAAGGCCAGGTTGGCGATCTCTTTCGCCGGGCCCTTGTCCCTGATGATGAACGCCATGTCCACGGCCTGCGCGTGATGCGTGGCCATGTCACGGGCGAACCCGGCCTCCGGCGAGGTGTCGCCGGGCGTGCCGTCGCGGCCGAACAACAGGAACGCGGCCACGGCGAGCACGAGCACGCCGCAGACGATGAGAAGTGGTTTCCTCGCGGGTTTTTCCATGGCGCGTCCAGCGTACCCACCTGCGGGCCCACCCGCGGGCCCACCTGCGGGCCACCTGGAGCCGGGGTCGTGATCGGACGCTTATATCGCGCTTATTCTCCGCATACGCCCGGAGGGCATAGGGTGACCCGGAGTTGGTTCGCCGATGGAGGAACGATGACGAAGGAGAAGGCGCAGGCGAGGCGCGAGCATCTGCAGAAGATGCGGGCCGAGCAGCAGCGCAAACAACGCCGCGCCGCGCTGCTCATGTGGGGAACGGGCGGGCTGATCATCGTGGTGCTCGTCGGCGTGGTCGGCTTCTACCTGGTCAGGCAGGCCCAGCAGACCTCGCTCGACGCCGTGAGCAGTGTGAAGTACGACGCCGGCCAGCACGTCTGGAAGCAGGTCACGTACAAGGAGACACCGCCGGTGGGCGGTGAGCACAACAACTACTGGCAGCAGTGCGCGGTCTACGACAAGCCCATCCACAGCGAGCACGCGGTGCACTCGCTGGAGCACGGCGCGGTCTGGATCACCTACCGGCCCGACCTCCCCAAGGCGCAGGTGGACAAGCTGAAGGAGATCGCGTCCTCCACGGGACAGCAGGACTACATGCTGGTGAGCCCGTTCCCCAACCTGCCGGCCCCGGTCATGGTGGCGTCGTGGGGACACTCGCTCAAGCTGACCAACCCGGAGGACCCGAAGCTCGGGGCGTTCATCAAGCGCTACCAGAACGGCCCTGACACCCCCGAGCCCGGCGCCACCTGCGGCGGCGAGAACGCGATCACCACCACCGCGGACCAGGCCCCGCTGCCGCCCGAGCCCACGGGCCAGCAGCAGCCGACGGAGACGCTCTCCCCGTCGCCCAGCCAGTCCCAGCAGTAGCAGTAGCAGGCCGCAGGGCCCGGCTCCCCGCCGGGCCCTGACGCGTGTCCCCGTCAGGCTTCGCCGGTGAGCAGGCCGTGGCGGGCGCGGGCGTACTCCTCGAAGGAGATCAGCCCGTCGCCGTCTGTGTCCGCCCTGGAGAAGGCTGCGGCCAGGTCGGTGCCGGGGCGGCTCCACACCGCGTTGAACTCCTCGGCGGTGATCCGGCCGTCGCCGTCGTGGTCGGCCACGTCGAAGGTGGCCCGGGAGATGGGCGTGAGCACCTCGTCGAGCGCGCCGGTGAGGATCAGGGTCTCGAACGAGCGGATGTACTCGTGCTCGCTGATCCGCCCGTCGCGGTCGGTGTCGAGGGCGCGGACGTGGGTGTCCCAGGCGTTGAGGAACGCGTCGACGACGGCCTCACCCTTGGGGGTGTCGGTGCCCACGCCGGTCTGCTCCAGCCGCCGCTGGGCCAGCGCCATGTAGTCGTACCTGGTCAGGAAGCCGTCGCCGTCGGTGTCCAGGTCCTTGAAGTTGCGGGCGGCGCTCTCTGGGGACATCTCCACTCCGATCATTACAGCGAGTAGCTGTTCGCTACTCAGCGTAACGTCTCGGCTGGGGGATGCCTAGCCGAACGGCTCAGCCCACCACGGCCGCCGGCGCCGTCCACTCCAGGCCGTGCGCCTCGGCCACCGGGCGGCTCGTCAGCCGGCCCTCGTGGGCGTTCAGGCCGAGCGCGAGCGCCCGGTCCGCGCGCATGGCGCGCTGCCAGCCCAGGTCGGCGATGGCCAACGCGTACGGGAGCGTGACGTTCGTCAGCGCGAACGTCGAGGTGTGCGGCACGGCCCCCGGCATGTTGGCCACGCAGTAGAACAACGAGTCGTGCACCCGGTACGTCGGCCGCTCATGCGTGGTCGGCCGGGAGTCCTCGAAGCAGCCGCCCTGGTCGATCGAGATGTCCACCAGCACCGAGCCCGGCTTCATCCGGCTCACCAGATCGTTGCTCACCAGCTCGGGAGCCTTGGCGCCGGGCACCAGGACCGCCCCGATGACCAGGTCCGCCTCCAGGACCGCGTGCTCGATCTCCAGCGTGTTCGAGGCGACCGTCTGGCAGTGCCCCTGGTAGATCATGTCGGCCTGGCGCAGCTTGTCGATGTTGTTGTCGAGCAGCAGCACCTCGGCCTGCATGCCGAGGGCGATGGCGGCCGCGTTCATGCCGGAGACCCCCGCCCCGATCACGACGACGTGCGCCGCACGCACCCCGGACACGCCGCCCATCAGCACGCCCCTGCCGCCCTCCGAGCGCATCAGGTGGTAGGCGCCCACCTGCGGCGCCAGCCGGCCCGCCACCTCGGACATCGGCGCGAGCAGGGGCAGCGCGCCGCCGGCGGCCTGGACGGTCTCGTAGGCGACCGCCGTGCAACCCGAGTCGAGCAGCGCCCGCGTGCAGGCGGCGGAGGCGGCCAGATGCAGGTAGGTGAACAGCACCTGCCCCTTGCGCAACCGGTGGTATTCCTCGGCCACCGGCTCCTTGACCTTCATCACCAGGTCGGCCACGGCCCAGACCTCGTCGGCCTCCGGGATCATGATGGCGCCGGCGGCGGTGAAGTCGGCGTCGGGGATCGCTGAGCCGGCGCCCGCGTCGCGCTCCACGAAGACCTGATGGCCGTGGCGCACGAACTCGTGGACCCCGGCAGGGGTCAGCGCCACTCGATATTCGCTGTTCTTGACCTCTCGCGGGACGCCGACCTTCATGTGTCAACTCTTCTCGGCAAGGTGTGCTCCTGCCTCCATTCTTCCTCGCCTCTCACGGATAGGTGAGGATTCTCCGGCTGATTACCCCGCCGGGGCCTGTCCTCGATAGGCTCACCGGCAGCCCGAACGTCAGGATGGGATCGTCATCGATGGACAAGCCGGAAGAGCCGCCACCCGCGGATCCGGGGGAGCCGAAGGCGAGCAGACTCACCACGATCGTGTTGATCGTCTCGCTCGTCCTCGTCGTGCTCGTCGCAGGTGTGCTCGGCACGGTCGCGGTCCTCATGACCAGGAGCCCCGACACGCCGCTGTTAGGCGCCCAGCCGCTGCAGAGCCTGGCCGTGCCCATTCACTTCGCGCCCGTGCGGGAGACCAAGGTGGCCCCGTGCCCCGGTGACCCCGCCGTGCTCGACGCGGCGCAGCGCACCTGCTACCTGCTCGACGACGGCGTCACGGTCGACCAGGTGCAGCGCATCGAGCCGGTGAGCGAGAACGGCCAATACTCCGTGCGCATCGCGATCGCGCCCAGGTTCAAGGAGCGGCTGGTCGAGCTCATCGACGAGCTTGTGCCCGACCAGCGCCAGGTGGCGCTCGTGCTGGCGCCCCCGCAGCCCGACCAGCCCAAGACCGTGCTGGCCGCGCCCATCGTCACGCAGAGCATGGACGGCGACAGCATGAGCATCAGCGGCTTCGCCAAGGACGAAGCCGACGCGCTCGTGGCCCGCCTGCTGGGCGGCACGCCCGGCTCCGGCACCCCGTCCACGGGGCCGACCGGCACCACCGGCACCGACACCCCGGCCCAGCCGCCCGCCACCCCCGGCGGCCAGCAGACTCCGCCGGGCACGACGAACCAGCAGCCGAACCCGACCGGCAACACCGGCACCACGGGTAACACCGGTAACACCGGCGCTCCCACGGGCCGGCCCGGCGGCCAGGGGGCTCCCGACAAGCGCTACGCCAGTTGCAAGGAGGCCGTGGCGGCCGGCGACGGGCCCTACTACAAGGGCACGCACGAGGAATACGGCTGGTACACCGACGTCGACAACAACGGGGTGGCCTGCAACAGCGCCGACATCCGCTAGCGTCCCGCGGCGACGTGCGTGCCTAGCCGAACAGCTCCTCCAGCCAGTCGATGCCGAAGTAGGCCAGGAAGACCAGCGAGACCGCCCAGAGCAGCCAGGGGATCTCCGAGAACCGCCCCTTGACCGCCTTGATCAGCGTGTAGACGATCACACCGGCGCCCACCCCGTTCGTGATGGAGTACGTGAACGGCATCAGCGCGATCGTCAGGAACGCCGGCACGGCCAGGTCCAGGTCGTCCCAGGGCACGTTGCGGCTCTGCGTCATCATCAGCGCCCCCACCAGCACCAGGGCGGGCGCCGCCGCCGCGGCGGGCACCACCGCCGCCAGCGGCGTGAACAGCAGCGTCAGCGCCAGCAGCGCCCCGGTCACCACGCTGGCCAGCCCGGTACGCGCGCCCTCCCCGACCCCGGCGGCCGACTCCACGAAGACGGTGTTGGCCGAGGAGCTCACCGAGCCGCCCACCATGCCCGCCACGCCGTCCACGGTCAGGATCCGGCCCAGCCGGGGCACCCGGCCCTGCGCGTCCACGAGCCCGGCCTCGTCGCTGACGCCGATGATCGTCCCCATCGCGTCGAAGAAGCCGGACAGCACCAGCGTGAACAGCACCACGGTCGCCGTCAGCGCCCCCGCCCTGGCGAACCCGCCGAACAGGTCGAACCCGCCCACCAGCCCGAAGTCCGGCGCCGCGACCAGCGAGTCGGGGACGCGGGGCGTCACCACTCCCCAGGCGCCGGGGGCGAGGGTGGCCAGGGAGTTCACCAGGATGGCCAGGACCGCGGTCACGGCGATGCTGATGAGGATGGCGCCGGGGATCCTGCGGGCGTACAGGAGGATCATCAGGAGCAGGCCGAAGCAGAACACCGCGACCGGCCAGCCCACCAGGTGGCCGGTGGCGCCGAGTTGCACGGGCGTGCCCGTGCCCGGCGCGACGAAGCCCGCGTCCACCAGCCCGATCAGGGCGATGAACAGGCCGATCCCCACGCTGATCGCGTGCTTGAGCGCGAGCGGGATCGCGTTCATGATCAGCGTACGCAGGCCCGTCACGGCGAGCAGGATGATCACGAAGCCTTCCAGCACCACCAGGCCCATCGCCTGGGCCCAGGTCATGTGCGGGGCGGCCTGGTAGGCGACCACGGCGTTCAGGCCGAGCCCGGCGGCCAGGGCGAAGGGCGCGTTGCCGACGAAGGCCATCAGCAGCGTGGAGATCGCCGCGGCCAGTGCCGTGGAGGTGGTCAGCTCGCCGATCGTGAGCCGGGCGCCCGTGACGTCCTTGGCGCCGGCCAGGATGATCGGGTTGAGCAGGATGATGTAGGCCATGGCCACGAAGGTGGTGAGGCCGCCCCGCACCTCGCGGCCGACGGTGGTCTCCCGCCCGGTCAGCTCGAAGAACCTGTCGAGCACCGCCATTCCCCCCTCGTGATCAGGGGGAATGCCGGGTTGCCTACCCCGTCGGGGAGGGGATCAAGCCTTCTCGTGCCGTCCGTGGCCGACCAGGGCGACGAACTCCTCGAGCTTGATCTTGTGGTCGCCGTCGCTGTCGGCCGAGGTGATGAACGCCTCGATCTCGCTCTCGGACGCGCCCTGCCCGCCCAGCGCCTCGTTGGCCTTCCTGATCTCCTCGGCCGTCAGCAGGCCGTCGCCGTCGGTGTCGAAGCGCCTGAACTCCGCCTCGGCCGCTTCATGCGCGCTTGCCATCGGATATCCCCCTTGTCGAACGGTCATCGAACGTTCCGCTGTCGAACAAGGCGATATCTTCCGGCCTAATCGGAACGCGAGTCAACCGAAGTCCGGTAGCCGCTCTGACGGCGGCGGCGATGGCGGGGGTGGAGGAGAGCGTGGGAGGCTCGCCGGCGCCGCGCAATCCGTACGGAGCCGACGGGTCTGGATTTTCCAGAATTTTCATCGTCATGGGCGGCATGTCGAGGATTGTGGGGATCAGGTAGTCCGTGAACGACGGGTTCAGCACCTGGCCGTCGCGGATCTGGATCTCCTCCATGAGCGCCAGGCCGAGGCCCTGGGCGGTGCCGCCGTGGATCTGGCCCTCCAGCGCCTGCGGGTTCATGATCCGCCCGACGTCCTGCACGGCCGCCAGCTCGACCACCTTGACCAGGCCCAGCTCCACGTCCACGTCCACGACGGCCCGGTGCACGCACAGCGCGAGCTGCGTGTGCGAGTCGCCCTGGCCGGTGAGCGGGTCGAGCGGGTAGGTGCGCCGGTGCCGGTATTCGCGCGTCTCCTCGATCGGCCCGAACCGCGCCAGCGCCTCCCGGGCGGGCAGCCCCTTGAACCGCTCCCGTACGGCCTCGCAGGCGGCCTTGACCGCGCCACCGGTGACGTACGACTGGCGGGAGGCCGACGTCGAGCCCGCCGAGCCGACCGAGGTGTCGGCGGTGGCCACGGTGACGTTCTCGACGCCCAGCTCGGTCCGCGCGATCTGGGCCTGGATCGTCACCAGGCCCTGGCCCACCTCGGCCGCGGCCGTGTGCACGGTGACGTGCGGCTCCCCGGCCACCAGCTCGGCCCGCACACGGGCCGTGGAGTAGTCGTCGAAGCCCTCGGAGAAGCAGATGTTCTTGATGCCGACGCCGTACCCGATGCCGCGGCGCACGGACTCGCCGTGGGTGGTCTGGGAGACGCCGCCGGGCAGCGCCCGCAGGTCCCGGTCGAGGTCGCCGCCGGGCAGGGGCATGGCCTCCAGGTCGCGCAGCATCTCCGCGAGCGGGGCGGGGGAGTCGATGACCTGGCCGGTGATCAGGTGGGAGCCCTGCGAGACGGCGTTGCGCACGCGGATCTCCACGGGGGACAGGCCGCACGCCTCGGCCAGGCGGTCCATCTGCGACTCGTAGGCGTAGCAGGCCTGCACCGCGCCGAAGCCGCGCATCGCGCCGCAGGGCGGGTTGTTGGTGTAGACGCCGGTGGCCTCCACACGGACGTTGTCCACCTCGTACGGCCCCACCCCCAGCGACGCGGCGTTGCCCACGACGGCGGGGGAGGAGGAGCAGTACGCGCCGCCGTCCAGCAGGATGTCGGCCTTGACGTAGACGAGCCGACCGTCGCGGGTGGCCCCGTGCTCGTAGCGCATCCAGGCCGGATGGCGGTGCACATGGCCGAAGAACGACTCCTCGCGCCCGTAGACGATCTTGACGGGGCGGTCGAGGCGCAGGGCCAGCATGCAGGCGTGGACCTGCATGGACAGGTCCTCGCGGGCGCCGAACGCGCCGCCGACGCCCGACAGCGTCAGGCGTACCTTGTCGGGGGGCAGGCCCAGGCAGGGGGCGAGCTGGTCGCGGTCCACGTGCAGCCACTGGGTGGCGATGTACAAATCCACCCCGCCGTCCTCGGCCGGCACCGCCAGGCCCGACTCCGGGCCGAGGAAGGCCTGGTCCTGCATGCCGACCTCGTACTCGCCGGTGACGACGACCTCGGCCTCGAAGGTGTCGCCGCGGCGTACCGGCTGGTGGCGGACGAAGTGCTGGGACCGGCGGGGGTCGGTGACGGCCTGGCGGGGCTCGTACTCGACCACGATGGCCGCGGCCGCCCTGCGGGCCGTCTCCGGGTGGTCGGCCGCCACCAGCGCCACCGGCTCGCCCTGGTAGCGGACCTGGTCGATGGCCAGCACCGGCTGGTCCTTGTGGTCGAGGCCGTAGAACTTCTCGCCGGGGACGTCCTCGTGCGTCAGCACGGTCAGCACGCCCGGCATCGCCAGCGCCGGGCCCACGTCGATCGAGCGGATCCACGCCGACGGATGCGGGCTGCGCAGCGTCACGCCCCACACCATGCCCTCGAGCCACAGGTCGGAGGCGTAGGCGAACTCGCCGGTCACCTTCAGCGTCGCGTCGGGCCGCCGCGCGCTCTCTCCGACGCCGTGCCCCGGGGTCGTGCCCACGGTCGTGCCCACAGCAGTGTCGGCAGTCGTGTCGGCAGTCGTGTCCGCAGTCGTGTCCGCAGTCGGGCCCTGGGTCGTGTCCGCGGTCTCCGTCATCTTCCGAGTAGAGCACCGGCGGCCCGGCCCGTCCTATGCGCCCGACGTGAAATCCCGGTCAGCGGTTGTCATATCGGGCTTGTATATTCCTCCAAGTGCGCATCTCCGACCTGCTGGCCATCGACGATCTGCGCCTGACGCTGCTCACCGGCGACCCCGCCCGCGAGTTCGGCACCGTGCACATCACCGACCTGCCCGAGCCGGGCCGCTACCTGAGCGGCGGCGAGCTGGTGCTGACGGGGCTGATGTGGTGGCACACGCCCGAAGACTCGGCCAGGTTCGTGGCCGCGCTGGCCGAGGCCGGCGTCGCGGCCCTGGGGGCCGGGCAGGCGTGGCTGGGCCACGTGCCCGCCGACCTGGTGACCGCCTGCGCGGCGGCCGGCCTGCCGCTGGTCGAGGTGCCGATCGAGGTGTCGTTCCGCACGCTGGCCGAGCTGGTGGTGCCCCGGCTGGCGGGCGACGTGCGCGACGCGCTGGGCCGCCACCGCCGGCTGGTCGCCGCCCTCGCCGAGGGCGTCGACCTGCGCGGGCTGTTCGAGCTGACCGCCGCCGAGCTGGGCGTCACGGGCGCGGTCCTGTCCGCCGCCGGCGAGGTGCTCATGGGCGCGGCCGACGATCCCGTACGCCTGGCGAAGGCCTACCTCACGGCCCCCCGGCTGCCGGCCCGGGTAGGCGAGCACACGATCTTCGCGGTCGGGAGCGGCCATCGGGCCGCCGGCTGGGCGCTGGCCTGCGACGGCGAGCTGCTCAGCCGGGCCGACCTGGGCTACGAGCTGGCCGCCTGCGTGGGCCTCGAACGCGGCCGCCTGGAGGAGGGCCGCCGGGTCGAGCGCCGCCTGACCGAGCAGCTCGTCGTGGCCGCGCTGGCGGAGGCCGACGTGGCCGAGCTGAACGCCAGGCTGCGGACGTCCGGGGTCGACGTGGCGGAGCCGTACGCGGTCGTCAACGCCACCGCCCTCCGGCCGGGCGCCACCCGCGGCCCCGACCCGGCCACGCTCGGCGGTCAGGTCGTGGAGGAGCTGCTCGGCCGTGAGGTCGTCGCGGCGGCCGGGGCCGACGGCGCGGTCGCCGTGGTGCCGCTGCGCGAGCGCACCACCGGCGAGCTGGCCGACCGGTTGCGCGCGGGCGCCGAGGTGCTCGCCGCGCTGCCCGACACCCGCGTCTGCGTCGGCCTCAGCGGCGCGCTCACCGGGGCCGCCGCCGTCAAGGGCGGGGTCGAGGAGGCGGGGCACGCCAGACGCCTGGCCGAGGTCCGCGGCGGCGGCGTCGTGACCAGCGACGAGATCTACACGCACGCGCTGCTGCTGGCCACGGTGCCGGGCGACGTGCGCCGCTCGTTCACGGCCCGGCTGCTGTCGCCGCTGCTCGACTACGACCGCGGGCACCAGTCCGAGCTGGTGCGCACGCTCGGGGTCTTCCTCGACTGCGCGGGCTCGTGGAACGCCTGCGCCGAGCAGCTCCACGTGCACGTCAACACCGTGCGCTACCGCGTACGCCGGATCGAGGAGCTGACCGGCCGGAACCTGGCCACGATGGCCGACCGCGTCGACTTCTTCCTCGCGCTCAGAGACACCGGCACCCCTCGCTAGCCGGTCACACCGAGTGCACGACCTTCGCCCCGAGCGCCTCGTGCACGGCCGCCTGCTCCTCCCGGAGCCGCCGCTCCCAGCGGGCGTAGCCGAGCCCGCCGCCCGCCGCGACGGCCTCGGTGATGTGGTGCAGCGCCTCGTCGAGGCGGCCCAGCAGCCGGTAGGTCCGCACCAGCCCGAGCCCGCAGCGGAGCCGTCCGACCGCGTAACCGGTCGTCGTCGCCAGCAGGTCCCTGGACCGCAGGAAGTGCGGCAGGGCCTCGTTCGGCTCGTCGAGGTCGAGGTGGAGCTCGCCGAGGTGGAACCGGACCTGTGACTCCTGGCCGAGGTCACCCGCCTCCTCGGTCTTGCGCAGGGCCTCGTGCAGAGTCGTGCGCGCCTGCTCCAGACGCCCGAGGCCGATGAGCGCGGCGCCCCGGATGAGCAGGGCGAACCGCTCGCCCACGGCGAAGCCGCTCTTCCCGGCCAGCGTGAGCTGGCGCTCGGCCCAGGGCAGCGCCTCCTCGAAACGCCGCGCGGTGACGAAGGCGCCGGCCAGGTTGCCCAGCGCCTTCTGCTCCTCGAAGAGGTCGCCGAGCTTCCTGGCCAGCGCCAGCTCGGCCTGAAGGTGCTCCACGGCCTCGTCCGTGCGCATCGCCATGCGCAGGAAGGCCGACAGGCCGCCGTGCGCCACCATGGCGCTCCGCTCGTCGCCCAGCCGCTCGCTGACCCGCAGGGCCATCGCGTTCAGCTCGGCCATCGCCGCCATGCCGTTGACGCGCTGCTGATGCCAGAGAAGCGTGAAGGTGAGGTTCAGGCCGAGCTCGGCGACCGAGTCGTCGGAGGAGGACAGCGCCTGGCGGGCCGCCGCGTTCAGGACCGGCTCCTCCCGCACGAGCCACGCGTGCGCCTCCTCCTGGCCGGAGACCCGGTGCGGCACCGCCTCCACCGGCCTGCCGAGCTGTACGCGGTGCGGGTCCGTGACCTGACTGGCCAGGCGCGCGGAGGCCGTGAAGTACAGCAGCGCGCGCACCAGCGCCTCCTTGGCGCCCTCCGGCCGCAGCTCGCCGGCGAAGAGGCGGACGAGGTCGTGCAGCTCGTAGCGCCCGTCATCGGCGCGGTCGAGCAGGTGGGCGTCCACCAGCCGCTCCAAGGCCGGCTCGGCCTCCTCGGGCGCCGTGCCGAGCAGCGCGCCCGCCGCCTCCGCCGTCACCTCGGGGACGTGCAGGCGGCCGAGCAGGGCCAGCATCCGGGCGGCCAGCCGGTCGAGGGGGCGTGAGCCGCGTTCGAGCGCCGTGTAGCCGGACGCCAGGCTGGAGCGGACCGCCAGGTCGCCGGCCGCGAGCTCGTGCAGCCGCCGCCGCTCGTCGCTCAGGCGGCCGGCCAGCGCCGCCACGCTCCAGCCGGGGCGGCTGGCCAGGCGCGCCCCGGCGATGCGCAGGGCCAGCGGGAGGCCGTCGCACAGGCGTACGAGCCGGGTGGTCTCCGCCGCGTCGGCCGCGACCCGCCGCGCGCCCGCGAGCTTGGCCAGCATCGTGGCCGACTCCGCCTGGGACATCCGGCCGAGTTCGAGCTGGAAGGCGTCCTCGCTCCAGGTCATGGTCTCGCGGCTGGTCACCAGCACCGAGCTGCCGTACGGCGTCGCCAGCAGCGGCCTGATCTGCGCCAGGTCGGCGGCGTCGTCGAGGAGGACCAGCACCCGCCGGTCGTGCAGGCGGCTGCGCCACAGGGCCGCCGCCTCGTCCAGCTCGGCGGGCACGGCGTCGGGCGACACCCCGAGCCCGCGCAGGAAGCGCCCCAGCACGTCGAGCGCGCCCAGCGCGGGCAGGCCGGGCGTGGCGCCGCGGCAGTTGACGTAGAGCTGCCCGTCGGGGAAGCGCTCCTTGGCGAGGCCGGCGACCTGAGCGGCCAGCGCGGACTTGCCCACGCCCGCCGGGCCCGTGATGATCACCAGGGGGCGCGGGGGCGCGCCGTCCCAGGGCATCAGCCGCTCCCGCAGCCGGACGAGCTCCTGCGACCTGCCCACGAACTCCGACATCGGCCGGGGAAGCTCGTGCGGCACCGCCGGCCGCGCGGCCCCGGCACCACCGGCTCCGCCGCCGGGTCCGCTGTCGGTCCTGCTGCCGGGTCCGCTGTCGGTCCCGCCGCCGGGTCCGCCGTCTGCCTGGTCGGCTGCCCGGCTGTCGGCGCGCAGCACCATCGCGTGGCATCGGCGCAGGCCCTCGCCGGGCGACAGGCCCAGCTCCTCGGCCAGCACCGTCCGGCCCTCTTCGTAGACCGCCAGCGCCTCGGCCTGGCGGCCCGAGCGGAACAGGGCCGTCATGAGCAGCTCGCGGGCCCGCTCGCGCAAGGGGTGGTGGCGGGTGAGGTCGCGCAGCTCCTCGGTGATCTCCCGCTGGCGGCCCAGGCGCAGCAGGCTCTCCGCGCGCTGCTCGAGCGCCGCCGGCCGTAACTCCTCCAGGCGGGCGCGTTCCTTGTCCGCGAACGGCCCCGGCAGCCCGCTCAGCGCCGTGCCCCGCCACATCTCCAGGGCCTCGCCGAGCAGGCGCACCGCCTCGGGGTCGTCGCCGTCGCGCTGCGCGTCGCGGGCGGCCGCGAGCCGCTCGGCGAAGCACAGCGCGTCGACCTGCCCGGGCTCCAGGCGCAGGATGTATCCGGCGGAGGTGCCCGCCAGCAATCGCGACGGCTCGCGCCGCTTGCGGCCGGGCTCGAAGACGCGGCGCAGGCCCGCGATGTAGGTGTAGACGCTCTGCTCGGCGTTGCGCGGCGCCTCATCGCCCCAGACGCCGGCGATCAGCCGGTCCATCGGCACGGGGCGCGCCCCGGCCGAGGCGAGGATGGCGAGGGTGGCCTGCTGCCTGGCCGGTCCGAGGTCGATGGGCTCGGATCCGGCTTCGCCGTGGCGCTCACCGGTGACCGCCCCGAGAAGGCGGATGAAGATCCCCTCACTCACGCGGCCTCCCGATTCGCCCTGGACAGCTTCACAGGGAGCGTAGTCAGATCAGGTGGCGCGGAAAAAGGGCCGGGGGAATGTAGGCCGAATATAGAAAGCCCCGCCTACACTAGGAGGTCGTACGGGGCAGAGGGGGCACACAGCGGACGAGAGGTGCCTCGTCGTGCCCATGGTCTCGTGTGCGGGGCACGGTGCGGTTTCGTGCCCTGGTGGTCAAGGACGTGTGCCCCCTCCTGCCGGGCACTCCCTCAACAGCAGTGCGCTTGATCCTGAGACGAAGAAGAGAGGGAAGACGCGTCGGCACCTGCGGCCGTAACATTACCTCCAAGGGTCACCGCGGCCGCAAGCGCGGCGGCTAGAGCAGACAGGGCAATACGCATTCGCATGGGGGTTCTCCCTCGCCTATGTGGGGTTGCTCGGACATCATCTCAGGGAGCATGGACTGTGACCACATCTGACCTGGTCGGACTGCGCATTAAGACGGTTCGGCGACAACGCGGCCTGTCACAGGCACAGCTGGCGCATCCCGAGTTGTCGGACAGCTACGTCTCCTTGATCGAGAGTGGCAAGCGTACCCCGACCCCCGCCGTCCTGGAGCTGCTGGCCCAGAAACTCGACTGCTCGTTGTCCTATCTGATCAACGGCGTCACCGCCGAGCAGATGGAGGACATCGAGCTCGCCCTCGGCTACGCGCGCCTGGCGCTCGAGAACGGCGAGGTCTCCGAGGCCCGCACGCGCTACGAAGAGCTGCTGGCGAACAATAACCTGACAGGGTTGACCTCTCTTCGTCAAGACACCGAGTTCGGGCTCGCGCTGGCCACCCAGGCCAGCGGAGACCTCGACGGAGCGATCGCCATCCTGCTGCGGCTGCGCGAGGAGGAGCTGTCCACGGAGCGCCGCGTCGAGGTCGCCATCAACCTGTGCCGCGCCTACCGCGAGAGCGAGCGGCTGACGGAGGCGGTGGAGGTCGGTGAGCGCATGCTCAGCGGCACCGCCAGGCCGGCCTGGAACGATCTGCTCGTCGAGCTCGGCGGCAGCCTGCTGGCGGCCTACATGGAGCGCGGCGACCTGCTGCGCGCCCGCCAGTTCGCCGCCGAGCTGCTCAACGCCGCCGACGCGCTGGGCACGCCGAGGTCGATCGTGGCCGCCAACTGGATGGCCTCCAACACCGCCTACGCCACCGGCCACAGCGAGGAGGCCCTGTCCTTCGCCGAGCGGGCCATGGCGGTCCAGCTCGAGCACGGGCAGCCGCGCAGCATCGCCATCATGCGGCTCGCGCTCACCCAGAAGCGGCTCGAGGCCCGGCCGCACGAGGCCGTCGCCGCGCGCGACGTGCTGCGTGGCGCCGTGGTCGAGCACGAGCAGACCTCCACCAGCACCATCGAGCGGGCCCGGGTCCAGGTCGAGCTGGCGCGCGCCGAGGCGATCACCGGCGAGCTCGACAAGGCCGTCCAGCACGCCACGGCGGGCAAGAACCTGCTCCCGCACGCGGGGCTGGCCCTGGGTGCCGAGGCCGACCTGCTGCTGAGCCGGATCTACGGCGCGGTCGGGCGCACCGCGGAGGCCGACCAGCACGTCGCCGCCGTGCGCGACTGGCTCGCGCCGCTGCCCGACTCCCGCCGCTCGGCCGCCACCTGGTACGCCACGGCGGAGACCATGGAGCAGCTCGGCGACGCGGACGGCGCGGTCGGCGCCTACCAGCGCGCGCTGGCCTGCGCGGGCTTGTAGAGGGGAGGTCCGGACCGGGCGGTGGCGTCGGTAGCCTTGGGGGTGCCATGAAGAAAACCCCGTTCGCGGCCCTCACCGCGATTGTCGCCGCCCTGTTCGTGCTCGTCACCGCCGCCCCGGCGCTGGCGCACGACGCGCTCAAGAGCAGTTCCCCGGCCAAGGGCGCCAAGGTCAAGTCCCTTGACGAGGTCAGGCTCGAGTTCAGCGCCAAGGTGCGCATGCCGTTCGTCATCGTGCGCCAGGGCGAAAGCGAGGTCCAGCGCGGCAAGCCCGAGGTGGACGGGGCGGTGGTGACGCAGGCGGTCGAGGACGACCTCGTCAGCGGCAACTACACGATCGCCTACCGGGTGGTGTCCTCCGACGGGCATCCGATCGAGGGCGAGATCCCGTTCCGGCTCGACCGGCCGCTGGAGCCGACCGACCCGCCCTCCAGCGAGGCGCCGACCAGCCCCGCCACCCCCGTCGAGACGCAGGCCGGTCCCGCGGCCTCGGCCCCCGTCTCGTCCGCGCCCGTCTCGTCCGCGCCCGCCGCGCTCGACGCCGACCAGGCGTCGGCGGCCCAGGACGTGACGTTCCCCGTCTGGCTGATCGTCGTCGTCGGCGCTCTCGTGGGCATCGGCATCGGCTTCCTGCTCAGCGCACGGAGAAAGAAGCCATGAGCCGGGCGGCGCGTCTCGCGCTGGCGGGGGCGGCGGCCGCGGTCGTCGCCCTGGTGATCGGCATGATCGCCGGAGGCAGGGCCTTCCCCAGGATCATCCCCGGGCTGCCCGACTCCGGCGCGGTCGTCAGGTGGGGCCTGCCGCTGTCCAAGCTGCTCATGGACGCCTCCGGCGTGGTCACCGTCGGCCTGCTGCTGATGGCCGCCACGCTGCTGCCCAACGACAAGGGCGTGCTCGGCAAGAGCGCCCTCGACTACGTCAAGGCCAGCTCGTGGGCGGCGCTGACCTGGGCCGGGGCCGCGTTCCTGTCCATCCTGTTCGGCGCCGCCGAGTCCATCGGCCGGACGGTGCCCCAGGTGCTCGACCGCGCCATCCTGACCAGCTACGCCACCCAGACCACGCAGGGCGTGGCGCTGACGCTCGTGGTGCTGTTCGGGGTGGCGATCGCGCTGTTCTCGCGCGGCGCCATCACGGCCGGGGCCGCCGCCGGGCTGCTGGTGTTCGCGCTGGCGACGCTGCTGCCCGCGCCGCTCACCGGGCACACCTCCTCCTCACCCAACCACGACCTGGCCACCTCGGCGGTCTCCCTGCACCTGCTCGCGCTCGCCCTGTGGGTGGGCGGGCTGGTCGTGCTGGCCCTCCACGCGCTGCGCAGGCAGCCGCAGCTCGACGTGGCCGCGGCCCGCTTCTCCCGGCTGGCGCTGTGGTGCTACGCCGGGGTGGGGGTGTCCGGCGTGTTCAGCCTGGTCGCGCGGCTGGGCGCGGTGTCCGACCTGTGGACCTCCGAATACGGCCTGCTCGCCCTGGCCAAGATCGTGGCGTTCGTGCTGCTCGGCTACGTCGGCTACTGGCACCGGCAGCGCACGCTGGTCGACCTCGACGCGGGCAGGCCCCGCGCGTTCGCCCGGCTGGCCGGCGGCGAGACGCTGCTCATGTTCGCCACCATCGGCGTGGCCGTGGCGCTGTCGCGCACGCCGCCGCCCGAGTTCAGCATCCCCGCCGACCGGGCCTTCGAGCTGCTCGGCTACCCCCTGCCGCCGCCGCTCACGCTCGGCAACGTGCTCGCGCTGTGGTGGTTCGACCTGTTCTTCGCCGTGGTGGCCGCCGTGCTGGCCGGGCTCTACGGGCTCGGCGTCCACCGGCTGCTGCGGCGCGGCGACCGCTGGCCGTGGATGCGCACCGTCTCCTGGTTCGTGGGCGTCGCGCTGCTGGTGTTCGCCACGCAGAGCGGCCTGGCCAGATACGCCCAGGTCATGTTCGACCTGCACATGATCGAGCACATGACGCTGTCCATGATCGTGCCGATCTTCCTGGTCCTCGGCGGGCCGGTCACGCTGGCCCTGCGGGCGCTCAAGCCCGCGGCCAGGAGGGGCGACAGAGGGCCGCGGGAGTGGATCACGACGATCCTGCACAGCCGGTTCACCAAGGTCATCACGCATCCGGCGATCGCGACGGCCATCTTCGTCGCCTCGACGTACGCGCTCTACTTCACGCCGCTGTTCGAGTCGGCGATGAAGGAGCACCTCGGGCACATCGCGATGACGCTGCACTTCCTGATCAGCGGCTGCCTGTTCTTCTGGGTGATCATCGGGATCGACCCCGGCCCCAACCGGCTGCCCTACGTGTGGCGGCTGCTCATGCTCTTCGTCACCATGCCGTTCCACGCCTTCTTCGGGATCGCGCTGATGATGATGGGCTCCGTCATCGCCTCCGGCTGGTACGAGCAGCTCGGGCGCACCTGGGGCGACACGCTGCTGCAGACGCAGCGCGACGGCGGGGCCATCGCCTGGGGCTTCGGTGAGATCCCGACGTTGATCGTGCTGCTGGCCATCGCCGTGCAGTGGTACAAGGACGACGACCGGCAGGCGCGGCGTGCCGACCGCCGGGCCGATCGCACGGGTGCGGGAGATCCCGAACTCGATTCGTACAATGCCTACCTTGCCCGTCTCAATCGTGCGGACAAGGGCGAGTAGCGGTTCGGACATGGCCTGCTATCTTCCGACTACAAGTCTCTGGACCGCCAGGTAGCCTTTCTTGTAGGGGAGACGGGCATAACCCCATGAGCTAGCGTGGCGCAACCTTGAGGGGGGATGCGCATCGCGGTGTTGGGAGCGCCGGAGTGGGGACCGGTGTGGGCCCGGGGTGCCGAGGAAGGCGTGAACCAATTGTCGTCGGAAGAGACACGGATGCTCGGGGGGCAGAGCCTGGCCGAGGCCCTCGAGAACTATCTGGCCGAGTGGTCGGAGCGGACGGGCATCGCGGTCGAGATCTGGGCGCTGCCGGCCACCGATGTGCCGTCACGCGTTTCGAGCGGCGTCATGGCCACGATGGGCGAGGCCCTGTCCAACGTCGAGTTGCACAGCAGGGCCCGGACCGTGTCCATCGCCGTGACGGTCGGCAAGAGCGGGCTGCGCCTGACCGTCAGCGACGACGGCCAGGGCTTTGCCCTGGCCGGGGCGGGGCGCGGGGTCGCCAGGATGCGGGCCGCGTTCGCGGAGATCGGCGGCACCCTTTCCGTCAACAGCGTGCAAGGGGAGGGCACCACGGTGAGCGGAGTGGTGCCCACGCGCCGCTGACCGTCCGGGAGGCGGATCACGCCCGGGGTGGTCAGGCTTGGGTGAGGATCTCGCTGCCCGAGTCGGTGACCACGATCGTGTGCTCGAACTGGGCCGTGCGCCTGCGGTCCTTGGTCACCGCGGTCCACTTGTCGGGCCAGATGTCGTAGTCGATCGTGCCCAGCGTCAGCATCGGCTCGATCGTGAACGTCATCCCCGGCACCAGCTCCACCCGCAGTGACGGGTCGTCGTAGTGGGGGACCATGAGGCCGGAGTGGAAGCTCGTGCCGATGCCGTGGCCGGTGAAGTCGCGCACGACGCCGTAGCCGAAGCGCTTGGCGTACGCCTCGATGACGCGGCCCACCACGTTGAGCTGACGGCCGGGCGCGACCGCCCTGATGGCGCGCATCATCGCCTCGCGCGTGCGCTCCACCAGCAGGCGTGACTCCTCGTCGACCTCGCCGACCAGGTAGGTCGCGTCGGTGTCACCGTGGACACCGCCGATGTAGGCCGTGATGTCGACGTTGATGATGTCGCCGTCGCGCAGCACGGTGTCGTCGGGGATGCCGTGGCAGATGACCTCGTTGATCGAGGTGCACAGCGACTTCGGATAGCCCTTGTAGCCCAGCGTGCTCGGGTAGGCGCCGTGGTCGATGAGGAAGTCGTGGCCGATACGGTCGAGCTCGTCGGTCGTGACGCCCGGCCGAGCGTGCCGGCCGACCTCCTCGAGGGCCTGCGCGGCGATCCTGCCCGCCACGCGCATGCGCTCGATGATCTCGGGGCTCTTCACGTCGGACTCGCCGGTCTTGGGGCGCTTCTTGCCGACGTACTCCGGCCGCTCAATGTGGGCGGGAACCTTTCGCATGGGCGAAACTCGCCCTGGCTGGAGCAGTGTCGTCATGAAACATGAGTCTACGGGGCAGAATTGACCCCGTGAGCGAAGGCCAATGGTGGTTCTGTCTCAAGCACATGCGGGTCGAGCCCGACAAGGGCTGCCCCAACAAGGATCGGATGGGGCCCTACTCCTCCGAGGCCGAGGCGGCCGGGGCGCTGCAGCGCGCCGCCGACCGCAACAAGGCCTGGGACGAGGCGGAGCAGGAGGACGACTGACGGTCAGGGCACGACGGCGTACGCCCTGACGGGGAACGTGCCCATGCCGGCCACCATCGGCGGCGCGGCATGGAAACGGAACCCCTCGCCGGGCAGCGCCGCCAGGCCGGTCAGGTGCTCCACCAGCGGGATCCCCGCCCTCAGCAAGATCGAGTGGGCGGGGCGTTCGCCATGCGGCGGGGTGTCGTCGATGTTGAGCGAGTCGATGCCGACCAGCGTCGCGCCCTGCTCGGCCAGCCACGCCGCCGACTCCGGCGCCAGGTAGGGGTGGCCGTGGAAGTAGGCGTCCGTGCCGAAGTGCCGGTCCCAGCCCGTGTGGATGAGCACGGCGCGGCCCCGTACGTCGAGCCCCGGGTCCAGGCGGATCTCGCGGGGGCCGTGGGCGCGTACGACGAGGCCGGGGAGGTCGGCCAGCTTGGACAGGGGGACCTGTGACAGGTCCGGGCCGTCGGCGTAGCGGTGGTGGGGCGTGTCGAGGTAGGTGCCGGTGTTGGCGGCCAGGGTGATCGTGCCGATGTGGAACTCCGTGCCCGGCGCGTAGATCTCGCGGGAGTCCTCCCTGCTCAGGTGCACGCCCAGCCGGGGGCCGGGGATGCCGGGATAGGTGATCATGCCGTCGGTGATGCGGTGGCTGAGTTCGACGATCATTTGGCCGCCGCCTCCCGTACTCGTGCGAGCTTGACCAGGGCCACGACGCCGATGGCGCCCCACACCAGGTTGAGGCCGGCCGACGGCCAGGCGGCGTTGTGGGCGCTGTTGACCATCAGGCTGACCGACCCGACGAGGTTGATGAGCTGGTACGCCGTCCCGTTCCCCGCCATGCGGGAGGAGGAGACCAGGGCGTAGCCGGCGAGCAGCAGGGCGGCGCCGATCCAGCCGATGGCGTCGAGCAGGAGGTTCATGGGCCACATTGTCGAGATCCAGGGGGATGAAGCACAAGTAAAGAAAGCTAAATGTGGGCGTAAGCTGATCTGCATGGACATCGACCCTCGGCGGCTGCGGGTCCTGCACGAGGTGGCCCGCCGCGGTGGCGTGATGCGGGCCGCCGAGGCGCTCTTCCTCACGCCCTCGGCCGTCTCCCAGCAGCTCGCCCAGCTCGAGCGGGAAGTCGGGCTCGCCCTCATCGACCGCTCCCAGCGCAGCGTCTCGCTGACCCCGGCGGGGCGGGTGCTGGCGGGCTACGCCGAGCGGGTGGAGGAGGAGCTGATCGAGGCCAAGCGGGAGCTCACCCGCTTCACCGAGCGCCTGGCCGGTCCCGTGCGCATCGCCGCCTTCCCCACCGTCATCAAGCACGTGCTGGTGCCCGCCATGCGGGAGCTGGCCGCACGCCATCCCCGCATCACGCCGGTGATCCACGAGATCTACGGGCAGCCCGCGCTCCAGGAGCTGCGGCTCGGCGCGGTGGACGTGCTCATCACCGAGCAGGACATGAGCCTGCCCGCGCTGTCACAGCCGTCGCTGAGCACGCGGCTGCTCTACGTGGACGAATACCGCATCGTGGTGCCGCCCGACTGGCCCGACCCGCCGTCCGCGGCCGACCTCATACGGCTGCCCTGGGTGGCGAGCGAGCCGAACCAGGCGTGCGGCCAGGCGCTGGAGCGGCTGGCGGGCCTGCACGGGGTCGAGCCGCGCAAGACCCACGTCATCACCGAGTTCGGGCCGACGCTGGCCCTGGTGGCGGCCGGGCACGGGGTGGCGGTCGTGCCCGCGCTGGCGCTGCTGGACGTGCCCGAGGGCGAGGTGCGGGTGAGCGAGGTGCGTGACGTGGGTTCGCGCCGGCTCGACGCCGTCACCCGGATCAGCCGCACGCGGTCGGGGGAGCCCGATCCGGTGCAGGCCGTGGTCATCGGGGTGATCGAGGAGGCCACCGCGGCGCTGGAGCTGTCGCTGCGCGGGCGTCTCGGAGAGCCGTCCCGGGAGCTCTGACCGGGGCCGTCAGTCGTTGACCTGCGGGCCGCTGACCTTCTCCAGCAGGCGGGCCAGGCGTTCGCGCAGGCCGGGGCGCTGTTCGAGCTCGCCGGCCGCCGCGCTCACCAGGTGCTGGGCGCCGTCGAACGACACGGGCCCGCCGCGCGGCACCGCGATCGCGTCGTGCGCCAGCCCGGCCAGCTCCGGGTCGCCGCCCTCGATCGCCAGGACGGTCGCGCCGGTGCGCCGCGCGTCGTCCACGCGTTCGAGCAGCGGGACCGGCGCCTGCTGCTCGGTCAGCACGAACAGCGTCTCCCCGCGGGCCGCCCGTTCCAGCCGGTCGAGCCCGACGCGCAGGTGGGCGGGCGCGTCGGCGGGCGGGGCCCAGCGCACGAGGGTGGGGGTGAGCTGCGGCAGGCCGGAGAGCCTGGCCTCGTCGCTGAGGTGCGCGGTCAGGTGCCAGGGCTCGTCGTCGGGCGTGCCCACCAGCAGCAGGCCGCCGGGCGAGCGGGTGGCGCGCAGGGCCAGGCCCAGCTCGCGGGCGCGTTCGAGCCAGCCGGTCCCGCCCAGGAGTTCGCGCAGGAAGGCCACCGATCCGGAGTCCATGCCTCCATGGTGCCTGACGCGCATCCGAGAGGTGGCTGATTCGGGAGTGGATGGGTTGACACGGGGTGTCTTCGCCCGTCATTTCGGGCCTTGACATGGAGTTACCCACGGGTAACGATCGGCTCGCGGCGCCGCCGTCCCAAGTGGTGATCCTCACGGAGAGGGGCGGCACATGACTTCACGTGTGCGCGTCAGCATGTCCATGGTCCTGTTATCGATCATGTCGCTCATCACGGCCCTGCCATCGTCCGCCGCCCACGCGGCGACGCCCGGAGACGTCGTCTCCGCCCAGCCCACCACGGTCTACCTCCTGCCGGGCCGGCTGCTCGAAGTCCCCGTCAACGCCTGGCACGTCCTGTACAACTCCACCTCCGCCACCGGCCGGCTCAACACGGTCTCCGGCACCCTGCTGGTGCCCAGGGCCGGCTACCCGCTCGGCGCGCGCCCCATCATCGGGTACGCCGTCGGCACCCACGGGCTCGGCGACCAGTGCGCCCCCTCGGTCGCCATGAGCCAGGGCACCGAGGCCGAACTCGCCCTGGTGAGCCTGTTCCTGCTCAAGGGATTCGCGGTCGTGATGACCGACTACGAGGGGCTCGGCACGCCCGGCACGCACACGTACATGGCCGGGATCTCGCAGGGGCGCGCCGTGCTCGACTCGATCAGGGCCGCCACCCGCGTGTCCGGCTCCGGACTGTCCACCCGGGCGCCGGTCGGCGTCATGGGCTACTCCCAGGGCGGCGCGTCCGCCGGATGGGCCGCCCAGCTCCAGCCCTCGTACGCGCCCGAGCTGCGGCTGCGGGGCGTCGCCGCGGGCGGAGTGCCCGCCGACCTGTACGCCGTCGCCACCCACCTGGACGGCAGCCCCGACTTCGGCCTCGGGGCGGCGGCCGGCGTGGGATTCGACGCCGCCTACCCCGAACTGGACCTCGAAGCCGACCTCAACGACCGCGGCCGGGCCCTGCTCGCCGACGCCGCCGACGACTGCGTGGGCGACCTGGGCAAGCTCGCCGGCCTGCGCTTCTCCGACCTCAGCCCGATCGACCTGCTCAACCAGCCGAAGTGGCGGGCCCGGCTCGCGGAGAACCGCCTCGGGGCCACGGCGCCGCGGGTGCCGATGTTCCTGTACCACGCGCGGGGCGACCAGATCATCCCGCTCACGGTGGGGGCCACGCTGCGCTCGGAGTACTGCCGGGCCGGGGTGAACGCGCGCTGGGTCGCGCTGCCCGCACCCGACCACGTCACCGGCGCCATCGAGGGCGGCCCGCCGGCCATCGAATGGCTGACCCTGCGCATCCTGGGGCTGCCCGCCTTCGGCAACTGCTAGCGGCGTTCCCGCCGGGTCCCCACGGAGAGGGGACGGCGGCACCGGACCGCCATGGCGCGGCGGCCCGCGCGGAACACACCGGCCCACCCGGTCGCCCGGCCGGGTGGGCCTGGCATGATCTGGCTATGACAGATGTGAACGGACTCTCCATCGCGATCCTCGGCGGCACCGGCGACCAGGGGAAAGGGCTGGCGCGGCGGTTCGCGCTGGCCGGGCATCCGGTGCTGATCGGATCGCGCAGCGCCCAGCGTGCGCAGGAGGCGGCCGACTCCATCGGGGCGGGCGCGACCGGGGGCGAGAACGCCGCCGTGGCCGCCGCGGCCGACATCGTGATCGTGGCGGTGCCGTACGACGGGCACAAGGCGCTGCTGGAGTCCCTGCGGTCCGAGCTGGCCGGGAAGATCGTGGTGGACTGCGTCAACCCGCTCGGCTTCGACAAGCAGGGCGCCTACGCGCTGCCGGTCGAGGAGGGCAGCGCCGCGCAGCAGGCCGCGGCCGTGCTGCCGGACAGCCGGGTGGTGGCGGCCTTCCACCACGTGTCGGCCGTGCTCCTGATGGACCCGGCGGTGGAGAAGGTGGACCTGGACGTGCTGGTGCTGGGCGACGACCGGGAGGCGACCGACGCGGTGCGGGCACTGGCGGAGGCCATCCCGGGCGTGCGCGGCGTGTACGGCGGCCGGCTGCGCAACGCCCACCAGATCGAGGCGTTCACCGCCAACCTCATCTCCGTGAACCGCCGCTACAAGGCCCACGCCGGCCTGCGCATCACCGACATCTGACCCCTGCCCCTACAACCAGCCGGCGTCCTCCGCGATCCGGATGGCGTCGATCTTGTTGCGGGCCCCCGTCTTCGTGATCGCCCCGGTCAGGTAGTTGCGCACGGTGCCGGGGGACAGGTGGAGGCGGGAGGCGATCTCCTCGGCCGAGGCGCCCCTGGCGGCCTCCTTGAGCACGGTGGACTCGCGGGGGGTCAGGGGGCTCTCGCCGTACTCCATGGCGGAGGAGACGAGTTCGGCGTCCAGGACGCGCAGCCCGGCGGCCGTGCGCCGGATCGCCTCCGCCAGCCGGTCGCCGGGGGCGTCCTTGACCAGGAACGCCTCGATGCCCGCCGACAGGGCCCGGCGGACCTGGCCGGGCTGCCCCATGGCCGTGAGCACCAGGATCCGGCAGGACGGCAGGCGTTCGAGCAGCGTGGCGGCGGCGGTGATGCCGTCGACGACCGGCAGGTCGATGTCCACGACGGCGACGTCGGGGCGGACCCGCAGCGCCTCGGGGACGATCTCGTCGCCGCGGGTGACCTCCGCGACCACCTCGATGTCGGGCTCCAGGCGGAGCAGGGCGGTGAGGGCGGCGCGGATCATGTGCATGTCCTCGGCCAGCAGCACCCGGATCATGCCGAAACCCTCCGAACGCTCATGCGGCGACCTCGACGGCGAGGAGGTAGCCGCCGGCGCCTGTCGGGGCGGCGGTGCAGGAGCCGCCCGCGTGGGCCGCCCGCTCGGCCAGGCCGGTGAGGCCGCCGCCGGTGGGGCCCGGCTCGGGCGGCGCGCCGTCGTTGGCGACCTCCAGGCGCAGCGCGCCCGCGTGCAGGGACGTGGTGATCGTGCACGTGGTGGCCCGGCTGTGGCGCAGGACGTTGGTGACCGCCTCGCGTACGGCCCAGGCCAGCGCCTCCTCCGAACGCCCCGGCAGCGCCACGTCGGCCAGGTGCGCCTGGACGCCGACGCCCGACGACTCCAGCAGCGCCACCGCCCGGTCCACCTCGCCGGCCAGCGACATCGCCCGGTAGCCCCTGGCCACCTGCCGTACGTCCTGGGCCGCCTCCCTGGCCACCTGCACCACCTCGCCCATCTCGGTGCGAGCCTGACCGGGGTCGCGCTCGATCAGGCGGGTGGCCAGGTCGCCCTTGAGCGCGATCGCGGTGAGGCTGCGGCCCAGGCCGTCGTGCAGGTCGCGGGAGATCCGCAGCCGCTCCTTCAGCACCGCCGCGTCCGCCAGCTCGGTCCTGGCCTGCTCCAGGTCGTCGGCCACGCGTACGAGCCGGACCAGCGCGTAGATCAGGGCGCCCGTCGTGGGCACGGTGACCACGTAGAAGCCGGTGACCACGGCCAGGTCGGCGCCCAGCCACAGCCCGAGGCCCTCGTACAGCATCATCAGCCCGACCAGGGCGCCGCCCCGGCCCAGGGGCAGGAACACCAGCAGCGTTCCGGCCAGCATCGGCGCCGACACCGCCGACATGCCGCTGGGCAGCAGGAAGTCGGGCAGATAGGTGGCGACCGCCTGCAGCACGAGCGTGAGGGGGAAGCGGGACGGGCGCTCACCGCGCAGCGCGGCCCGCAGGTTGACGTGGTGGGTGGCGACGACCGCGAGCACCGCCAGCAGGGCCGCCGCTCCGTAGACGGCGCCGAACCGGAAGTAGAGCAGGGCGAGCACCGTGTACGCGAGCGAGACCGCCGTGATCAGGCCACTCGCGAGCCGCCGGACGGAGAAGGACACCACAGCGACGATTATGACCTGCGCGGTTCCCAGCGGAACCACAGCCTGATGGCCACCAGCCCGGCCACCCCCCAGGCTGCCAGGACGGCGAAGGGCATGGCGAGGTCGCCCGTCTTGACGGCGTTCACCACGGCGGTGGTGGGCAGCAGGTCCAGCGCCGGCACCAGCCAGGAGGGCAGCGGGATGGGCCCCATCGCTCCCGCCGAGACACCGGCCACCAGGAACACCGGCATGGTGAACGCGGCGGACAGCTCGGCGCGCGGGATCGCGGCGGTGTAGGCGGCCCCGAGCAGCGACAGCACGGCCGAGCCCGCGACCGTGACGGCCGCGTACGCCAGTGGGTCCGCCGGCAGGGGCACGCCGGCGACGAACCGCACGGCCACCGTGCACAGCACGATCAAGGCCAGTGTCTGCGTGGCCGTGCCGGCGATCTGGCCGGTGAGGATCTGCCCGTCGGTCAGCCGGCTCGCGCGCAGTCGCTTGAGCACGAGCTGGTCGCGGCGGCTGGTGAGGGCCACGGTGATGTTCATGAACGCGGTGATCGACAGCAGCAGCGCGATCGTGCTCTGGAAGATCGAGGTGGCGGCGGCGACGCCGTCCGGCATGACCTGCCGCATCAGCGCCGGCATCCCCACGGCCAGGCCGACCGGTGTGACCACCGAGCCGAACAGCATGGCCCTGTCGCGCCAGAACAGGCGGGTCCCGAGACGATAGGTGGCGGTCAGGCTCATCGGGGCTTCATCTCCGTGCGGGCGGTCAGGCTCATCGGGGGATCATCTCCATGAAATCGGGGGCTCATCTCCATGAAGAGGTCTTCCAGGGTGGCGGTGCGGACCTCCAGGCCCGCCAGGCGCAGGCCGCGCTCGGCCGCCCAGGTCAGCAGCGTCTGCGCGGCCAGGTCGGGGTCCTCGGCGCGGCAGGTCGCGCGCCCGCCCTCGACGGTGACCGGCAGCGGCAGGCCGGCGGGGTCCACGTCCGTGGGCAGCAGGAACGACACCCGCCCGCTGCGCGCCGCCAGCGTCTCGGCCATCCCGCCGGAGGCCACGATGCGGCCCTTGTCCATGATCGCCATCGCGGAGGCCAGGCGCTGGGCCTCGTCCAGGTAGTGCGTGGTCAGCAGGATCGTGGTGCCCCGCTCGGCCAGGTCGCGGACGACGGCCCAGGTGGCGGCGCGCCCCTCGGGGTCCATGCCGGTGGTCGGCTCGTCCAGGAACAGCACGTCGGGGCGGCCCAGCAGGGCCAGCGCCAGGTCGAGCCGGCGTTTCTCGCCGCCGGAGAGCTGGCGTACGCGGGTGCCCGATCTGGCCGTCAGCCCGGCCAGGTCGAGCGCCTCGTCGCGGGGGCGGGGGGCGGCGGTGAAGTCGCGCCAGGTGTCGACGGTCTGGGCGACCGTCAGGTCAGGGAAGAAGCCGGCCTCTTGGAGCATGATGCCGGTACGCCGGCGTACGGTCGCGCGGTCGGCGTACGGGTCGAGCCCGAGCACCCGTACGGTGCCGCCGCCGGCCCGCTGGAAGCCGGCCAGCACCTCGATCGTGGTGGTCTTGCCCGCGCCGTTACGGCCGAGCAGCGCGAATATCTCTCCCTGGGCCACCTCGAACGAGATGCCCCTCACCGCCTGGAACCCCTGATGGCTCTTGTGGAGCCCGTTCACTTCGATCGCCGTCATGCGCTCCACTGTCGCGGGCCGCGATCGCGCCGGACAGTGAGGAATTCACGACTTCCTGGACGACTTCAGCAGCGCGTCGGTGACGCCCTCGGGATCGACGAGCTGGTGCAGGTGCAGGCCGGGCACCCGGGTCACGGGCCAGCCCCGGCGGCGCGCCTCGTCGGCGACCTCGTCGTACGGGGGGCCGAACCACAGGAACGAGCACCTGACCTCGTCCCACCCGGCGGGCACGGGAATGGGCTGGGTGTAGTAGTCGAGCGGCAGCCGCGGCTGCTCGGCCGCCACCCGCACGCGTACGGCGGGATCGGGCAGCATGGCCACCACGTCCTCCTCGTCCCACCAGTCGGTCCAGCGCGGCAGCACGCCGTCGGGGCCGGCCAGGTCGCGCAGGAACGGCAGGAACCCCTCCTCGGCCGTCTTGACCAGCCCCTCGCGGGGCGGGACATGGGCGTCGGCGAACACGGCCGCCACCACCCGGTCACCCAGCCCTTCCTTGATCACCGGCAGGAAGAACCCGGCGTTGCTGTGCGCGGCGAGCACGACGGGGGTGTCAGGGGTGGCGTCGCGCACCGCCGCCACCACCCTCGGCCAGTACGGCGCCCCGCCCGCCGACACGCCGGTCAGGTCGGGGACCACGGCGGCGTGCCCGCGGCGCTCCAGCGACTCGGCCACCGCGGCCCACGTCGAGGGCCCGACGGATGGGCTGTGCACGAGTACGAAGGTCGTCTCCATGGCTCCCACACTGTCAGACGATCAGGGTGTGACGGGAGACCGCGCGACCGGCTCCGTTATAAGAGGCCCAGGCCGCGGCCAGGTTGTTCACCGCCCGCGAAAGCTCCTCCTCCGGGAACAGGAAGTGCAGCCGCATCCGGTCGGCGTGGCCGCCCAGGGGGTCGAACGAGCGGCCGGGCGGCACGGCGACCCCGTGTCTGAGCGCCACCTGGGAGAAGGAGTCGACGTCGCCGCGCGGGACGCGTACCCAGATGGTCTGGCCGCCGAGGGCGGGCTCGAACGACCAGGACGGCAGGCGGGCCCGCAGTTCGGCGCACAGGTGGTCGTGCCGCGCGCGGAGCGTGCGGACCCGGGCGGCGCGCACCTCGTCCAGGCGGCGCAGCAGCGCGGCGGAGGCGAACTGGCTGAACACCTCGCCCCCGAGGTCGTGCACGGCGCGCAGCCGCGCCAGCCGGGAGATCAGCGGGGCCGCCGCGCGGATCCAGCCCACCCGCAGGCCGCCCCAGACCAGCTTGCTCATCGAGCCGACCGTGATGACGTGCTCACCCCGCCCGAAGGCGGCCAGCGGCGGCGGCGTCTCGCCGGAGAAGCACAGCTCGGCGCGTACTTCGTCGTCGATGAGCGGCACGTCGTGCTCGGCGGCCAGCGTGGCCAGCCGCCGGCGCGCCGGGTTGTCCATGATGGCGCCGTCCGGGTTACGCGCGGTCGGGACGAAGTAGGCCAGCGCGGGACGCCGGCGGAGGTCCTCGATGCCCGCCGCGGGCTTGACGACGGCCGCCGCGTGCCTGAACACCTCCAGCGCCCCCGGATACGTCGGCGTCTCGGTCAGCACCGCGTCGCCCGGGGCCAGCAGCAGGGAGGCGAGCAGGGTGAGCGCCTGCTGGGCGCCCGTGGTCACGATGATCTCGTCGGGTGTGGTCGGCAGGCCGCGCCCGGTGTAGTAGGCGGCCAGCGCGGTCCGGAGCGCCATCACGCCCGCCGGCTGGTAGCCCAGGTCGTGCGCGCCGGCCAGGTGGGCACCGGCCTCCGCGTACGCCTCGAACATCGCGGCCGGCGGGTCGTGCGGGGCGGCGCACGTCAGGAGCTGCACGCCGTCCGGCGGGTGCAGGATGTGCTGCAGCAGCGGGTTGGCCGGGACGCCGTCGGCCGTGCGGGTGGCGGGCAGGTCGAGCGCGGCGACCCTGGTGCCGCTGCCCTGGCGGCGTACGAGCCGGCCCTCCTGCTGGAGCAGGTCGTACGCGGCCACCACCGTGCCGCGGCCCACCGCCAGCCGCCGGGCGAGCACCCGGTCGGGGGGAAGCTGCTCGTCGGGCGGGAGCACGCCGTCGTCGATCAGCGCGCGCAACCGGGCCGCGAGCAGCAGATACAGCGGCCCGCGGCCCGACGCCCACCGGCCCAGCAGATCGACGAGGTCGTCGAGATTGGCCCCATTCATGGACCAATTCTGCCGCATTGGCTCTGACGTCCGGCCCGTTCGCGGGTGATCCTGGAGTCATGAACGATTTCCGCCCCGAGACGCGGGCCGTGCACCTGCCGCAGCCGACCATCGAGGGCAGCCGTCCGATCACCGTGCCCATCTACCAGACCTCGGGCTTCGTCTTCGACGACCCCGCCGTGATGGCCGACGCGATGGGACGCTCCGACGGGGCGTTCGTGTACGGGCGCTACACCAACCCCACCGTCCGCTCCCTGGAACTGGCCGTCTCCGGGCTGGAGGGCGGCGCGGCGGCGATCGCCACCGGGTCGGGGATGGGCGCGATCAACACCGTCCTGCTCGGCCTGCTCAAGCCCGGCGACCACCTGATCGCCCAGAGGTCCCTGTACGGGGGGACCGCCGCCATGATCAACGAGCTGGTGGGCAGGTTCGGGATCACGGTCACGTACGTGCCCGAGCACGACCCCGCCGCCCTGGCCGACGCCGTTCGCCCCGAGACCCGGCTCGTCTACCTGGAGACGATCAGCAACCCGATGACGCTGGTGGCCGACCTGCCCGGCATGTGCGCGGCGGCCCGCGAGCTGGGGATCCTGACCGTGGTGGACAACACGTTCGCCACGCCCATGCTGTGCCGGCCCATCGAGCACGGGGCGGACATCGTCCTTCACTCCACCACCAAATACCTGTCCGGGCACACCGACGTGGTGGGCGGGCTCGCGGTCTTCGCCGACGCCGCGCTGCACGAGAAGGTGTGGCACTTCGCGATCGAGCTGGGGGCGTCGGCGGACCCGTTCGCGGCCTGGCTGACGCTGCGCGGGCTGCAGACGCTCGCGCTGCGCGTCGAACGCCACTGCTCCAACGCCCGCCTCCTGGCCACCCGGCTGGCCGAGCACCCCGCCGTCACGGCCGTGCACTGGCCGGGGCTGGCCTCGCATCCCTCGTACGCGCTGGCGGGCAAACTGCTGCCGGACTTCGGCGGGGTGTTCGCGTTCGACCTGGCCGGCGGGCGGACGGCGGGGGAGCGGTTCATGAGTTCCGTACGCCTGGCGCTGCTCGCCCCCTCGCTGGGCGGCGTCGAGACGCTCATCCTGCACCCGGCCACCACCTCGCACCGCGCGCTCAGCCCCGAGGAGCTGCGGCGCAGCGGCATCGGCGAGGGCACCGTGCGCATCGCGGTGGGCATCGAGCACCCCGAGGACCTGTGGGCCGACGTGTCCCAGGCCCTGGCATAGCCTTCGATGATGATGCCCGGTCGTTTCGAGGGGGACATTCCGTGACTGGTTATGACGACGTTCTGGTGGCCGCCGAGAGGATTCGCGGGCACGTGCTCCGCACGCCGGTGCTCGAGATCTCACCCGGGCTGTTCTTCAAACTGGAGCTGCTCCAGCACTCGGGGTCGTTCAAGGTGCGGGGGGCGTTCAACCGCATCCTGTCGGCCGGCGAGGTGCCGGAGCCCGGGGTGATCGCCGCCAGCGGCGGGAACCACGGGCTGGCCGTGGCCTTCGCGGCGCGGGCGCTGGGGGTGCGGGCCGAGATCTTCGTGCCCGAGGTGACGAGCGCGGTCAAGGTGGCGGGGCTGGAGGCGCTGGGGGCGCACATCACGCAGACCGGCGCCATCTACTCGGAGGCGGCCGAGGCCGCCGCCAAGCGGGCGGCGGAGACCGGGGCCTTGACCGTCCACGCCTATGACCAGGGTGAGGTGGTGGCCGGGCAGGGCACCACCGGGCTGGAGATCATGGAGCAGACCGGTGGCGTGGACACCGTCGTGGCGGCGGTCGGCGGCGGGGGGTTCGCGGCCGGGATCACGGTGGGCACGTCAGCGGGTTCCGCGAGCGCCGGTGGTGAGGCGGCGTCCCGTTCGGTTGCCGGTTCCGGCGGGGCATCTGATGGCGCTTTCGACGGATCCGCCGCCGGCGTCGGCGGGGTTGCGGGCCGGGCGGGCGGGCCGCGGATCGTCGCCGTGGAGCCCGAGCGGATTCCCACGCTGCGCCGGGCGCTCGAGGCGGGCAGGCCGGTGCCGGTGGAGGTCTCCGGCGTGGCGGCCGACGCCCTGGGGGCCACGCAACTCGGCGGGCTGGCCTTCGAGATCCTGTCCGGGCCGCGGGTGGAGAGCGTGCTGGTGAGCGACGAGGCGATCGTGGCGGCCCGGCGTACGCTCTGGGAGCGGCACCGGGTGGCCGCCGAGCCCGCCGGTTCGGCCGCCTACGCGGCGCTGCTGTCGGGGGCGTACACGCCGGCTCTGGGAGAGCGGGTGGCCGTGGTGGTGTGCGGCTCCAACACCGACCCCGCCACCCTGATCACCGGCTGAGCCCACCGGCTGAGCCCACCGGCTGAGCCCGCCGGCTGAGCTCACCGCCTGAGCCCGCCGCCGGCGTCCCACCGGGCACGCCGGGCCGGTGGGCTGCCGGCGGATCCTGAGCGGTCCGCCGGTGGCCCCACCGGCCCGGTGGCTCCCCTTAGCGGTAGGTGTGCTCAGGGGCGGGGAAGGCGCCGGTGGTCACGTCGTCGGCGAAGGCGCGGACGGCGCGGTCCATGTCGGCGGCCAGGTCCGCGTAGCGCTTGACGAACTTGGCCGGGTGCGGGGTGAGGCCCATGAGATCCTGCCAGACCAGGACCTGGGCGTCCGTCGCCGCGCCCGCGCCGATGCCGATCGTCGGGATCGCCAGCGACGTGGTCACCCGCTGCGCCAGGTCGGCCGGTACGCACTCGAGCACCACCGAGAACGCCCCGGCCCGTTCCAGGTCCTTCGCGTCCGCCATGAGCTCGTCACCCGACTGCCCCCGCCCTTGTACGCGGTAGCCGCCCATGACGTTGACCGACTGCGGGGTCAGGCCGAGGTGCGCCATGACCGGGACGCCCGCCGAGACCAGGGCCTCGACCTGCGGCAGGACCCGGCGGCCGCCCTCGAGCTTGACCGCGTGCGCGCCCGCCTCCTTCATGAAGCGCGCCGCCGACTCCAGCGCCTGCGCGGGCGAGCCCTGGTAGGAGCCGAACGGCAGGTCGGCGACCACGAGGGCCCGCGACGAGCCGCGTACGACGGCGGCCGTGAGCGGCAGGAGATCGTCGACCGTGACCGGGAGCGTGGAGTCGTAGCCGTAGACGACCATGGCCGCCGAGTCGCCCACCAGCAGGACCGGGATGCCCGCCGCGTCGAACACCTTCGCCGTCATCGCGTCGTAGGCGGTGACCATGGGCCACCGCTCTCCGCGCTCCTTGGCGGCGGTGAGGTCGCGGACGGTGACGCGGCGCCCGGACACGCCGCCGTACAGGGTGGTGGTGGAAGAGGACATGGGTGAACCCTCCTGGAACGTCTCGAGGCGCCCCAGTGGCGTCCCCGGACTCCTCCGATGATGTCACGGGCGAAAAACCAGTACGAAACTGTCGGTGCCTCTTGTCAGAATCAGTGCGGAGGTAACGAACTACCATGGCTCTCGATCCTTACCGGCGCCTGTTCAGGATTCCGGGCGTCCCCACCCTGCTGGTGGTGGGGCTGCTGGCCCGCGTCCCGTCCACGGCCACGGGCATGGCGCTGACACTGCACGTGGCCGAGATGATGGACCTGGGCTACGCGCTCGCCGGTCTGGTCACGATGGCCAGCACGGTGGGCATGGCGATCGGGTCCCCGCTGTCGGGAAGGTTCGTGGACAAATACGGGCTGCGTCCCGTCCTCACCGTGACGACCGTGGCGCAGGCGGCGTTCTGGGCGTGCGCGTGGGCGCTGCCGTTCCCCGCCCTGCTCGCGGCGGCGGCGCTGGCGGGGTTGCTGGCGCTGCCGGTGTTCAGCGTGACGCGGCAGTGCCTGGCCGCCATGGTGCCGGTCGAGCAGCGGCGCAGCGGGTTCGCGCTCGACTCGATGCTGGTCGAGTTGTCCTATATGACGGGTCCCGCGCTCGCGGTGGCCGGCATCACGATGCTCGGCAGCGGCACCACGATGATCGTCATCTGCGCCGGCATGACGGCGGCGGGCGTGGGCCTGATCGTGCTCAACCCGCCCACCCGGTCGGTCGCGGAGCTGGAGGAGCGGGCGGTGCGGGTGCCCAGGCGCCAGTGGCTCACCCCGGCGTTCGTGGCGCTGCTCGGCACTGCGGCGGCGGCCACGTTCGTCCTCACCGCGTCCGAGCTGGCGCTGGTCGCGACCATGAGCCGCGCGGGCCAGACCGAGTGGGTCGGTCTCGCCGTGGCCATCTGGTGCGTCTACTCGCTCGTCGGCGGGTTCGTGTACGGCGGGCTGTCGCGGGGCGCGTCGCCCCTGACGCTGATCGCCGCGATGGGCCTGCTCACGATCCCCGTCGGGCTGGCCGGGGGCGGCTGGCACTGGCTGGTCCTGGCGCTCCTGCCGGCCGGGCTGCTGTGCGCGCCGTCGCTGTCGTCCACGGTGGAGGCCCTCAGCCGCTGGGTGCCCGGTGCCGCCCGGGGCGAGGCGATGGGCTTCCACGGCACGGCGCTGCTGATCGGCGGCGCCGCCTCCGCGCCGATCGCGGGGGCCGTGATCGACGGCAGCGGGCCGGAGTGGGCGTTCGTGGTGGCGGGGCTGGTGGGCGTCCTCATGGTGGTGGTGGCCCTGCCGTTCTGGCGCCGCCGCCCCTCGGTGCCGCCGGCCGTGCCCTCCCTGTCCCTGGTGCCTTCCGCGCCCGGCGAGGGATCGGGCGCGGTGCCGGAGGCCGTGGTGGGGGTCGCCTCGCCTTCCTCCCGGGAGTGAGCGGGGGCCTCTCCCGGGGGTGAAGGCCAGGTTGACGGCGGGGTGGGAGAGTTCACACGGAGTTTACGAAACGGGACCGTTGCGTATCGGAATAGCTTGCGATACGGTGTCGTTGCGAAACTCAGACGTATCGAAATTAAGGATGTCTCCCATGGACCCGAACTCAGGACATCCACGCCGATGGGGGATCCTCGGCGTGCTGGTGTTCAGCCTCTTGGCGGTCGTGCTCGACAACACCATCCTCAACGTGGCCATGAAGACCATCGCCGACGAGACGGTCGGCCTGGGCGCCACGCAGAGTGAGCTGGAATGGGCGATCAACTCCTACACGCTGGTGTTCGCCGGTTTGTTGTTCACCTTCGGTGTGATCGGTGACCGAACAGGGCGCAAGCGGATGTTGTTCATCGGCATGGCGCTGTTCGGGCTGGCCTCGCTGGCGAGTGCGTACTCGCAGGACCCGATGCAACTGATCCTGGCCAGGGCGGCCATGGGGATCGGCGGGGCGGCGATCATGCCCGCGACGCTGGCGATCATCTCCAATATCTTCCCACCCGGCGAGCGCGGCAAGGCGATCGGGGTCTGGGCCGGTGGTGTCGGGCTGGCCGTGGCGATCGGGCCGATCACCGGCGGGCTGCTGATCGAGCACTTCTGGTGGGGCTCGGTCTTCCTGATCAACGTGCCGATCGTGATCGTCAGCATGATCCTGATCTCCACCATCGTGCCCGAGTCGCGCGACCCGAAGCCCTCCAAGCTCGACCCCGTCGGCGTGGTGCTGTCGATCATCGGCCTCGTGGCCATCGTGTACGGCATCATCCGCGGCGGCGAGCTGGCCACCGTGGCGAGCGCCGAGGTGCTCGTGCCGACGCTGCTCGGCGTGGCGGTGCTGGGCCTGTTCGTGTGGTGGGAGCGGCGCATCGACCACCCGGTCTTCGACGTGCGCAGCTTCACCAACGTCCGCTTCAGCTCGGCCATCGGCATGATGGGCATCGTCTTCTTCGCGATGATGGGCGGGATGTTCTTCCTGACGTTCTACCTGCAGATCGTCCTGGGGTTCACGCCGATCCAGGCGGGCGCGCTGATGATCCCGTTCGCCGCCGCGCAGCTCATCTTCGCGCCGCTCAGCCAGCGGGTGAACGAGCGGTTCGGCGCCAAGCTGTCGGCCACCGTCAGCATGTCCGTGGTGACGTTGGCGCTGGGCAGCTACGCGCTGATGGACCAGAACACGCCGATCCTGCTCATCGAGGTCATCTTCTTCGTCCAGGGCGCCGCCATGGCCAACATCATGCCGCCCGCGACCACCGCCATCATGGAGTCGCTGCCCAGGGAGAAGGCCGGTGTCGGCTCGGCCATGAGCAACACCGTGCGCCAGGTGGCCGGCGCGCTCGGCGTGGCGGTGCTCGGCTCGGTGCTGTCGTCCAGCTACCGGGGCGAGATCGCGCCGGCGCTGGCGGGGCTGCCCGCGGGTGAGCAGCACGCGGCCGGTGAGTCGATCATGGCCACGATGGGCGTCGTCCAGAAGCTGGGCGAGCAGGGTCAGGCGCTGGTCAAGCCCGCGTTCGACGCGTTCGTCAACGGCATGCACGTCACGGCGCTGGTGTCGGCGGTGATCGGCCTGCTCGGCATCGCGGTGGTGGCCAGGTGGATGCCCGGGAAGCCACGCCCGGTCAAGCATGTGGAACAGAAGGAACCGGCTGTAGTGTGAGGCCGCGATGACGATCCAGGATTCAGGGACCGCCCGCCCGGCGGGGCGCCCGCGCAGTGAGAAGGCAGAGAAGGCGATCATCGAGGCCACCCTCGATCTGATCGGCGAGGGCATGGGCGTCTCCGAGCTGTCCATCGAGGCGATCGCCTCGAAGGCGGGCGTCGGCAAGACGACGATCTACCGGCGCTGGTCCAACAAGGAGGACCTGGTCGTCGACGCCCTCTCCACGCTCAAGGCGCCGCTGCCGCCGCTCACCGGCACCTCGGTGCGCGACGATCTGATCAGCCTGCTCGAGGCCATGCGCCAGGAGTCGGGCGAGGTCCGCAGCCGGTGCGTGATGAACATCGCGATGAGCGAGGCCGACCGCTACCCCCGGCTGATGGAGCGCTTCGTCAAGCGCGCCATCGAGCCCCGCAGGCTGGCGATGCGCGACGTGATCGAGCGCGGCATCGGCTCCGGCGAGCTCAGGCCGGACCTGGACGTCGACATGGGCATGGCCCTCATCTCCGGGGCCATGCTCTGGCACACCAAGTGGGGCCCCGCCGGAGACCTGGCGGCCGATCTGCCCGAACGCGTCGTTGACGCGGCCCTGGCCGGAATGGCCCCCTGACGATTCCCGATCGAATGGAGAACGCCACGATATCGGCGGCACCCCTCACGGAGGCGGGCACGACGCCGCCTCCGTGAGGCCTTTTCCGGCGTCGTCATCGCCGGGCCATTCGGCCTAGGCAGAACGTGAGCGTTGTTCTAGTCTCGCGGCCATGCCCCCCATGCGAAAATTCGCGTTGATCGTCATGCTCGCGGTGGGTCTGCTGTTACCCGGCGGCGCCGCCCTGGCCCACGAGGAGCGCCCGGTCACGCTTCCCGACGGCACGGGTACGGTGCCGGCGCTGCGGACAGGAGAACCAGACCTGCTGGTCTGTAAGTCCGATAAAGCCGACTTCAGACGTCGAATCGCGAATTTTCCGGCGGCGCTCAAGCGCCGCAACCTTGACCTTTTCGCGAAATGTCAGCAAAAAGGTACGAGGAACGTACAAGAAGCGGTTGATCAGGTTGATCGGCCCGAAATGACGATCGCCATCCTTCCCGGACTTTACCGGGAAGAACCCAGCCAATCCGCCCCCACCGGCGAGTGCGCCCATCTTCTCGCCCGCTGGTCGGACTGGGGTTACCAGATCCTCAGCTTCGACCAGCAGCGGCAGTGCCCCCACAACCAGAACCTCGTCGCGATCCTCGGCAAACGGGACCTGCAGATCGAGGGCACCGGCGCCGGCCCCTTGGACGTCGTCATCGACGCCGAGTACCGCAAGCTCAACGCCATCCGCGCCGACCGGGCCGACGGCGTCTACTTCAGAAACTTCACCGCCCAGCGCACCACGTTCAACTCCCTGTACGTCCTCGAGACCGACGGCTTCGTCATCGACCGCGTCCTCACCCGCTGGAACGACGAGTACGGCTTCCTCACCTTCGCCAGCGACCACGGCCTCTACACCGACTGCGAGGCGTACGGCAACGGCGACGGCGGCCTCTACCCCGGCAGCGCCGCCGACCTGAACGAGGGCAGAGGCCACGACGTCACCCGGTACGCCATCGAGATCCGCCGCTGCAGGAGCCACGACAACGCCCTCGGCTACTCGGGCACGGCCGGCGACTCGGTCTGGGCGCACGACAACGAGTTCTACGACAACATGGTCGGCGCCACGATGGACAGCCTCTGGCCCTCCCACCCCGGCCTGCCGCAGAACCACGCCAGGTTCGAGAACAACAAGATCTACGACAACAACCGCGACTACTACCGCCACACCCGCGACGGCACCTGCGCCAAACCCCCGGCCGAGCGCGGCTACGAGCGGGGCGTGGTGTGCTCGCAGGTGGGCGTGCCGCCGGGCACGGGCGTCATCGTCGCGGGCGGCAACCACAACGTGTTCAAGGACAACTGGATCTGGGGGCACGGGCGGGCGGGATTCCAGCTTTTCGGGGTGCCCGCCTTCATCAGGGGCGAGGACGACCTGGCCAAGCAGGCCGACACGTCCAACCACAACCGCTACGAGGGCAACGTGTTCGGCGTGAGCCCCACCGGGGAGCAGCGGCCCAACGGGCTGAACGTGTGGTGGGACGGGCAGGGCACCGGCAACTGCTGGCAGGGGGACACCGGCACGTCCTCACCCGCCGTGCTGCCGGTCTGCGCGGCCACGGCGCCGGCGCTGTCGGGCGGTACGGACCGGCTGCTGGCCGAGCCGGTCAAGCTGATCAAGCTCTACCTGTGCGCCGACTTCAGCGCCGGACAGGCCCGCCTGCCGGCCGGGTGCGACTGGTTCGGGGCGTCGGGGTTCGGCACGGTGGAGAGCCGGCTCGCGCTGGGGGGTTCGCTGGTGCTGGGGCTGCTGGCAGTGCTGTTCTGGTGGCGTTCGCGGCGGGCCGCACGGCTGCACCTCGGCGCCGGTGACGGGCTGCGGCTGGATCGGCACGCCGGAATCCAGCGTGAGGAGCACGCCGTAACCCAGCGGGAGGAGAGCGTGGACGGCGGCGCGGGTGCGGGTGCCGGCGGGCGAGAGGTGCGGTTGCGGATCGGTGGGTCGCTGGCGTGGGGGATGCGGTTCGGGACCGGGAATCCGTCCGGGAACGGGGTCGCGCCCGTGGTGGCGGCGATCGTCCTGCGGCGGCATCGGCTCATCGTGGTCGCGACCCTCTCGGCGCTGGTCGGGCTCACCCTCGACGTCGTGGCCGCCACCGCCGGAAACCCGGCGCAGGCCGGGGTGGCGTTGCTGCTCATGGGCGTGTGGTGGCTGTGCCTGGGGGCGGCGCTGCGGGCCAGGCGGCCGGTGTTCGGCTGGTTCACGGTCGGGGTGGGTCTCCTGGCCTGCCTGGACGCGTTCGATCGGCTGGTGTACCTGATTCCGGTCGTTCCGCTCGGGCCCGGCTGGGTGCGGGGGCTGGTCACGGGGGTCTGGGTGTTGTGCGCGGTCGTGGTGCTGGCGCCCGGGCGCAGCCGTACGGTGGCGGAGCGGCCCGCCGAGGCGGAGGTGCCCGCGTGAGAGCGGTCCGCACGCTGGTGTGCGGGCCGGTGTTCGTGCCGGTGTTCGTGCCGGTGTCCGTGCTGGTGTTCGTGGTGGTCGCCGGGTGCGGGCCGCTGTCGGCCACCCATCGTGACCCCGGCAACGGCCACGAGGTGGCGACGGGGACGCCGAGCGGGCAGGCGGAGGTCGCGATCACGATCGCCCGTGGCCGGGTGAGCCCGCCCCCGGGGTGGCTGGAGGTGGGCCGGGGGCAGCGGGTCGGCATCACCGTCACCAGCGACGTGGCCGACGAGGTGCACGTCCACGGGTACGACCTCGCCGCCGGGCTGCGCCCCGGCGTGCCCGCGACCCTGCGGTTCACGGCGGACCTGACGGGCGTGTTCGAGGTGGAGACCCACGGGAGCGAGCTCGTCCTGACCCAGCTTGCCGTCCGATGACCCCGGACAGGGGCGAGGCCGGTTCGCCGGCGGTGATGGTGCTGGCGCATGGCGTCGGGGAGCGGGGGGATCTGCCGATTCCGATGTTCTACGCCTACGCGGGCGCGTTCGCGGCGCTCGTCGTGTCGTTCCTGGCGCTCGGCCTGCTCTGGGCCGACTCCCGCTTCCGCGGCGACCGGGCGGGACGGGTGGTCGCCGTGCGGGTGCCCGCCCGGCCGGCACGCGTCGTGGCCCTGGTGGCCGCCGTCCACACCCTCGGCTGGCTCGTCCTCGGGCCGGTCACGGGCAACGCGGGCCCGTACCTCGTGTACGTGCTCTTCTGGGTGGGCCTGGTGCCCGCGTCGCTGCTGCTCGGGCCGGTGTGGCGGGCGGCGAACCCGTTCCGGCTGCTGCCGGACCGGGCGCGCCGCACGTACCCGCGACGGCTCGGGTACCACCCCGCCGCCGCAGGGCTGCTCGCGTTCACCTGGATGGAGCTGGCCGCCCCCGAACCCGCCGCCCCGCTCACCCTGCTGATCTTCTTCGGCCTGTACGCCGCCGCCCAGCTCGCCGGCACCCTCCGGTACGGCCACGCCTGGCTCGAACGAGGCGACCCGTTCGAGGTGTACTCGACCCTGATCGGTCACCTGTCCCCGCTCGGCAGGCGGGCGGACGGCACCCGCGTGCTGCGCAACCCCTTCGACGGCCTCGACGCCGTCCGGCCCGCCCCCGGCCTGGCCGCCACGGTCTGCGTGCTGCTCGGCAGCACCGCCTACGACGGCTTCTCCACCACGCCGGCCTGGGTGGACGCCCTGCAGTCCGGCCCGCTCGGCCGCGTGGGACTGGGCACCCTGGGCCTGCTGGCGGCCGTGGCCGGGGTGGCGCTCCTGTACGCGGCCTGCCTCGGCGCGGCCGGGCTGATCGGCGGCACGAGCGGGCTGAGCGGCCGCTTCGCCCACTCGCTGGTGCCGATCGCCGTCGGCTACCTCATCGCGCACTACTTCTCGCTGCTGGTCATCGAGGGCCGGCACGCGATCATCCTGGCCCTGGGCCTGGACGCCGGGGTGGACCGCGACGTCCTCTCCCCGGCGGCCATCGCCACGGTGCAGGTGCTGGCCATCGTGCTCGGCCACGTCGCCGGCGTGGTGGCCGCCCACGACCGCTCGGTCCGGCTGTTGCCGCCCGCCCGCGCGGTCGCGGGTCAGATCCCGCTGTTCGTGCTGATGATCTGCTACACGACCGGCGGCCTGACACTCCTGCTCGCCTGAGCCGCCGTCACGCCGCCGTCCTGCGCCGGAACAGCAGTGCCGCGACCGGGAGGCTGAGCACGATCACGCCCGTGAGCCACGCCGCCGCCACCGCTCCCGACGAGCCCATGGGCTGGTCGAGCAGCAGCGCGCGCAGCGTCTCGATGATCGGTGTGGCCGGCTGGTTGTGGGCGAAGTCCCGCAGCACGCCCGGCATGGTCTCGGCCGGGACGATCCCGTCCGACACGTACGGCAGGAACAGCACGGCGAAGCTGAACGCCCCGGCCGCCTGGGTGGACTTGACCAGCAGCCCCCAGAGCGCCGCGAGCGAGGACATCGCCAGCACGTAGCCCGTGACCACGGCCAGCACCAGCGCCCAGTCGGCGGGCGAGGCGTCGGGACGGAAGCCGAGCAGGAGCGCGGCGGCCAGCGCGATGGCCGACGACCCCACGTTCTTGACCACGGAGGCCAGGACATGGCCGGCGGGCACCACCCAGCCGCCGATGGGCAGCGTGCGGAAGCGGTCGATCATGCCTCCGGTCATGTCCTCGGCGATGGTGACGGCGGTGAGCGCGGCGCCGTACCCGCCGGACATGAGCAGGACGGCGGGCACGACGAAGTCGACGTACGCCAGGCCGCTCGACCCGGTCGTGATCGCGCCGCCGAACACGTACACGAAGATGATCATGATGATCACGGGCAGGGCCGTGTTCACGATGAGGCCGTCCAGGACGCGCAGGTCGCGGCGCAGGTCGCGGACGACGAGACGGCGCAGGTCGCCCGCGGCGGTCAGGGCGCTCATGCCGCGGCCGCCGTGAGCTCGAAGAAGACGTCGTCCAGCGTGGGGGTGCGCAGCTCCACGTGCTCGACGCCGATGTCCGCCCGGTGCAGCAGGTCGAGCGCGCGGCGCAGGTGGTCGGGATCCTGGACGGCGAGCGTGAGCTCCCGCCCGTCCACGGCGGCGCCGCCCAGCACGGCGTCCGCGCGCGGCACGTCCCCGGCCCGCGACAGGCGCAGCACCAGCCGCTCCGCGCCGACCTGCCGCTTGAGTGCGGCGGGGGAGTCGTCGGCGGCGACCCGCCCCTCGTTGATCACCACGACCCGGTCGGCGAGCTGGTCGGCCTCCTCCAGATATTGCGTGGTGAGCAGGATGGTGGTGCCGGAGCCGAGCAACTCCCTGATCACCGCCCACAACTCGGCCCGGCTGCGCGGGTCGAGGCCGGTGGTGGGCTCGTCGAGGAAGAGGATCGGCGGCGCCGAGACCATGCTGGCCGCCAGGTCGAGGCGGCGGCGCATCCCGCCGGAGTAGGTCTCGGCCCGGCGGTCGGCCGCGCCGGTGAGGTCGAAGCGGTCGAGCAGTTCGCCGGCCCGCCGCCGCGCCTGGCGGGAGCCCAGATGATAGAGGCCGGCGAACAGCTCCAGGTTCTCCCGCCCGGTCAGCAGCCCGTCCACGGTGGCCTGCTGGGAGGTCAGCCCGATGGTACGCCGTACCGCGACGCCCGCACGCATGACGTCGTGCCCGCCCACGGTGGCGGTGCCGCCGTCCGGGGCGAGCAGGGTGGTCAGGATGCGCACGGTCGTGGTCTTGCCCGAGCCGTTGGGGCCGAGCAGCGCCAGTAAAGAGCCGGTGGGCACGGTCAGGTCGATCCCGGCCAGCACCCGCGTGCCGCCGAACGACTTCGTCAGCCCCCGTGCCAGAATCGCATCTGTGAATGCCTTACTGTGTATGACGTTCATAGTTTTAACATAATGCAGAATCCTAGGAGCGAGTCAAGGAGGAGTTCGATGGCGCAGGAGCGGTCACTGCCGCCCGTGGTGGGGCGGTTGTGGGGGCGCGAGCCCGTGTCGCGCAGGGGGCCGCGGCCACGGCTCGACCTGGCCACCATCACCGCCGCCGCCATCGAGATCGCCGACACCGAGGGCCTGGCCGGGGTCTCGATGGGCAGCGTGGCCTCGAAGGTGGGCGTGGCGGCGACGGCGCTCTACCGCTACATCGGCAGCAAGGAAGACCTGCTCACGCTGATGGCCGACGCCGTGGCCCCCTTGCCGCCCGAGCCGGGAGACCTGCCCTGGCGCGACTACCTGGCACTGTGGACCAGGGCGCATCGCGACATCGTGCTCGAACACGCCTGGCTGCTGTCGATCACCCAGTACACCCCGCCCTTGGGTCCGCGGCGGCTGCTGTGGCTCGACCGGGCGCTGGCCGCGCTGGCCGGCACCGGTCTCGACGACGGCGAGAAGATCAACGTGGCCAGCACGCTGACCGGCTACGCGCTGACCGACGCGGCCCTCGTGAACGCCATGGGCGCGGGCGACCCGCAATACCAGGAGGCCGGGATCGAGAGCGCCTCCGACTACGGGGAGGTGCTGGCCGAGGTCCTCGACCCCGCCGACTACCCCGCCCTGTCGGCCGCCGTGCGCTCCGGCGCGCTCTTCGGCGCCGAGGGCTGGGTCGACGACGGCGACTTCCGCTTCGGCCTCGACCTGCTGCTCGACGGCGTCGAGCAACTCATCGCGCGGCGAGCCCTATGAGGCGCCCGGCGCGCCCTGGTGTGATGGGTCCTGGTGTGATGGGTCCTGGTGTGGTGGGGGCTGGTGTGGCAGGTTTTGGTGGGGTCGCACGTCGGCGGGGAGCAGTGCTTCGGTGAGCAGCCGCCGCGCCCGCTCGGGGCCGGTCACCCAGGGCCGCAGCAGCTCCCATCCATGGAAATATCCGAAGATGTACGGGCTCATCGGCGACGGCTTGAGCAGCCCCAGCGCGAGCGCGGCCTCCTCCTCGCCGTAGAGCGCCCACCGCCTCAGGTACGCGGCCGTCTCCGCCTCACCCCGCCCCTCGTCGGCCAGGAACGCCGCGTTGCCCCAGACACCCCACAGCACGTTCCTGGCGTGGTGGATCGCCCCGAAGTCGCCCCCGCCGGGCCGGATGCCGGTCTCGGGAAAGATGTTCGCGTTCAGCCACTCCTGCGCCTCGTCCCCGGGGAACAGCAGCTCCTCGGCGAGCAGCCCGAGCCCTTCGCTGAGCACGAACGACGGCGACGGCATGAACCGCACCTGCTGGCCCTCGACCTGACCCTCGACCTGACCCTCGACCTGGCCCCCGCCTCGGCCCCCGAGCCGGCTCCCGAGGCGCAGCTCCTTGAGCATCGACTCGGCGATGTGTCCTGGATGGCCCTCGTGGGCCACGAGATACAGCAGATCGGCCAGGTTGAAGGGGATCGCCCTGTTGATGTGGATCGTGGACTTCAAGCCGCCCTCGTACTCGCCCGCCCCATGGAACGCCACCCCCTCCACCAGCCGGCACTCCACGACCTCGTCGGGCAGCTCGATGATGGCCGCGGCCGTACGCGCCCGCGTCTCGGCCACCGCCTTGTCCACCAGGGCGGGCAGCCGCTCGATGGGCTCCAGCGTGTGGGCCGCCTGCCAGGCCCGCAGCCGCTCGCCCGGCGAGCCCGGCGTCCTCGGCAGGGCGGCGTCCAGCTCCGCGTGGGCCCGCTCGAACACCGCCTCCGGCACCCACCGGGGCTCCAGCCCCAGGCACTCCCGCCCGTACTCGGCCAGTGGCAGCCGCTCACCGCCCAGGCGGCGGGCGACGGCGCGCATCGCGCGTACCTGGGCGGCCAGGTACACGGACGGCGCCTCGGCCAGCAGCCGCTCCGCCTCATCGGCCAGCGCGCCGGGCACCGCGGGCGGCTCCGCCTCCACCCGCGCGCTCCACTCCGCCGGACCCCGGTAGATGAGCATGGGCCCGCCGAGCCGGTTGATCCGCAGCGCCAGCATCGCGTGGTCCCGCTGCCAGTCCGTCATGACTCCTCCTCCTTCGGGATGGCTCCTTCGAGGTGGCTCAAGCTAGCCGTACGGTTTTCCGTACACTGCACGGGTGACCATCTGGTTCCGCGAGGACGAGCGCCCGCGCAGGCCCCGCCTGTCGCGCGAGCGCATCGTCGAGGCCGCCGTCGCCCTGCTCGACGCCGAAGGGGCGGCCGGGTTCTCCATGCGCGCCCTGGCGGCGCGGCTGCGGGCGGGCACGATGTCGCTCTACGAGTACGTCCAGAGCAAGGAGGACGTACTCGACCTGGCCCTGGACGAGGTGATCGGCGAGATCGAGCCCGCGGGCCCCGGCCCGTGGCGCGAGACCCTGATCGCCCAGCTCACGTCGAGCCGGGCCGTCATGCGCCGCCACCCCTGGGTGCCCGCGCTCACCGCCACCCGCCCCCTGCTCGGCCCGAACGCCCTCGCCCGCTCCGGCCTGTTCTACGCGGCCCTCGCCGGGGCCGGTCTGAGCGGCCCCACCCTCACCGCCGCCGTCGGCACGCTGTCCTCCTACGTCAACGGCTTCGTCGCCGCCGAGAACACCTGGTGGGACACCGTACGCACGCCCGCGGCCGACGCCGAGATCCGCGGCAGGGTCGTCCGCCACCTGGAGGCGCACGTGGCCGAGCTGGCCCGCCACTCCCAGGTGGACGACGGCGACTTCGACACCCAATTCCTGCTCGGGCTCGACCTCGTCCTCGACGGCATCGCCACCCGCCTGCGACCTGAGTCGGACGGCTGAGCACGCCGGGTTCAGCCTCAGGAAGGTAGCCCGCTCGAAGGCCGGAACCTAGCGTCAGAGGCATGATTCAGGTACGGGGACTCACCAAGCGGTACGGCGGCGTCACCGCCGTCCACGACCTGTCGTTCACGGTACGGCCCGGCCAGGTCACCGGGTTCCTGGGCCCCAACGGGTCCGGCAAGTCCACCACGATGCGCGTCATCCTCGGCCTCGACCGGCCGGGCGCCGGGAGCGCCACGGTCAACGGCCGCCCCTACGCCGCGCACCCCGACCCGCTCCGGCAGGCCGGGTCGCTGCTGGAGGTGACGCCGGCGCACGGCGGCCGCACGGCGTACCACCACCTGCTGGGGCTGGCGCGCACCCACGCGATCCCGGCCGCCAGGGTGACGGAGGTGCTCGCGCTGGTGGGCCTGGCGGAGGCGGCCGGGCGCAGGGTGGGCGGGTTCTCGCTGGGGATGCGGCAGCGGCTCGGGATCGCGGCGGCGCTGCTCGGCGACCCGTCGGCGATCATCCTGGACGAGCCGGTCAACGGGCTCGACCCCGACGGGGTGCTGTGGCTGCGTACGCTGCTCAAGTCCCTGGCCGCCGAGGGCCGCACCGTACTGGTGTCCAGCCACCTGATGAGCGAGATGGCCCTCACGGCGCGGCACCTGGCGATCATCGGACGGGGGCGGCTGCTGGCCGACATCTCCGTGGCCGACCTCGTCGCGCGGGTCGGCGCGGACGCCGTGCTGGTCCGCGGCCCGCGCCCCACCGACCTGCGCGACCTGCTCGTACGCCACCAGGCCACGGTCACCGCCACCGGGCCCGGCGCGCTGGAGGTGGCCGGGCTGTCCGCCGAGACGATCAGCGCGCTGGCCTTCCGCGCGGGCCTCGAAGTGCACGAGCTGACGCCGCGACGGGCGTCGCTGGAGCAGGCGTACATGGAGCTGACCAGGGGCGAGAAGGAGATCCGATGAGCGGGGTGACGTTCTGGCGGGTGGTGCGGGCGGAGTGGACCAAGCTGTTCGCGCTGCGGTCCACCTGGGTGGTGCTCGGGGTGGTGCCCCAGATGCTGGTCGGGCTGTCCGCGCTGATCGGCGCCCAGGGCGGCGGCACGGGTGGTGGCGCGGGTGGGGTGACGCAGGCCGTCGGGGGCGGGTTCCTGGTGTTCGCGGTCGTGTACGGCGGGTTCGGGGTGCTGGCCATGTCCGGCGAGTACGGGTCCGGGCTGATCCGGGCCACGTTCGCGGCGGTGCCCCGGCGGCTGCCCGTCCTGTGGGCCAAGGCCGTGGTCCTGGTGGCGGCCACCGGGCCGGTCCTGGTGGTGACGTACCTGCTCGCCTTCCTGGCCAACCAGGCGTTCGCCGGCCGGCCCATCGGGCTGGGGGATCCCGGGGTGGTGCGGGCGATAGTCGGGGTGGCGGGGGCGACCGTGCTCGTGGGGTTGCTGGGGCTGGGGTTCCTGCTGCGGCATACGGCCGTGGCGGTGTCCGCGTACCTGGCGGTGCTGGTGGTGCTGCCGCCGGTGTTCGTGGCGCTGCTGCCGGGAGCGCTGGTGCCGTACCTGCCGACGGTGGCGCTGCAGGCCATGTTCCACGTCGGAGCCGCCGTCCCACCGATGCCGTCGCCGGGGGCCGGGGCGGTGGTGGCGGCGGGCTGGGTCGCGGCGGCGTGCCGGTGACGGCCGGTGGGGCGGACGCGACCGGCGCGCTGGAGCCGGGCACCGGGGTCACGGGCGCGGGCTGGGCGTGGTTCGCCGCCGTGCACGTACCGCTGCTGTGGCGGCGCCGGGCGCCCTCCGCCGTGTTCTGGGCCGTGCTGGGGCTCGTGGCGGCCTGCGTGCTCGTCGGCGGCGTCACCGGCGTGTTCCTGATCTTCGTGCCGCTCTTCGCCATGTACGCGGTGGCCCGGCACCGCCCCGCGCGCCACCTGTGGCCGGCCGCCGGGGCGACGGCGGTGGCCATGGGGCTGGGCTGGGCGCGCGACGACCCCGGCTGGCCGGTGATGATCGGAGTCGGCTCGCTCACCATCGCCACCGCCCTGGCTGGGGTGGTGCTGCGGATGCGGCGGGCGTACCTGGAGGACCGGGCCCGGCACCTGGAACGCGAGCGTGATCAGCAGGCCCTGCTGGCCGTCGCCGCCGAGCGTGCGAGGATCGCCAGGGAGGTGCACGACATCGTGGCGCACAACCTGACCGTCATGGTCGCGCTGGCCGACGGAGCCACGTACGCCACCCCCGGGCGGGCCTCGGACGCCATGGCGAAGGTCGCGGAGACCGGGCGGGAGGCGCTGTCGGAGATGCGGCGGCTGGTCGGCCTGCTGCGCGACTCCGGCGGACGCGACCCGCAGCCCGGCTTCGCCGACCTCGACCGCCTCCTGGAGCAGGTACGCGCGGCGGGCCTGCGACTGTCGGTGACCCACGAGGGCGCGCCCGGGGCCTGGGGGCCGGGGGCGGGGCTGGCCGTGTACCGGATTGTCCAGGAAGCGCTGACCAACACGCTCAAACACGCGGGGCCACGGGCCCGCGTACGAGTCCGGCTCGCCTACGGCCCTTCCACCGCCGACCTGGAGATCACCGACGACGGGGCCGGTCACGCCGCCCGCCCGGCCGGAGACGGTCACGGGCTGGCGGGCATGCTCGAACGCGCCGCCCCTTACGGCGGCCAGATCAAGGCAGGACCCACACCTGACACGGGCTGGCGCGTACAAGCCCACCTCCACTTCCCCCGCCCCCCACCACGGCCCCGGCCCCCACCCCAATCTCGGACCCCTGCTCCAGCTCGGTTTCCGCCCCGGCCTCCGGCTCTGGTTCGGACCCCAGCCCTGCTTCGGCCTCCGGCTCTGGTTCGGACCCCAGCCCTGGTTCGGCCTCCGACCTCGGTCCGGCTCCCTGCCCTGGTTCAGCCTCCCGCCCCGGGTCGGCCCCCGACCTCGGTTCGGCTCCCGGTCCCGGTCCGGCCGCCAGCCCTGGCCTGGCCCCAGGGCTCGGTTCGGCTTCCGGTTCTGGTCTGGTCTTGGGCCCCGGTCCGGCTCTCAGCTCTGGCCCGGTTTCCGGCTTGGCGTCCGATCTTGGTTCGGCTTCTGGGTGTGGGTCCGGGCCCGGGTGTGGATTTGGGGGAAGCGGTCGTGAGGGTGGGGTGATGTTGTGACGGCGCGGGTGTTGCTGGTGGATGATCAGCCACTGCAGCGGCTCGGATACCGCATGGTGATCGAGGCCCAGTCCGACCTTGAGGTGGTGGGAGAGGCCGGCGACGGCGCGCAGGCGGTCTCCATGACGCGGGCGCTGCGTCCCGATGTGCTGCTGATGGACGTACGGATGCCGGTGCTGGACGGCATCGAGGCCACCCGCCGCATCGTCGGCTCGGGGGCCGCGTCGCGGGTGCTGGTGCTGACGACCTTCGACCTCGACGAGTACGTCTACGGCGCGCTCCGGGCCGGGGCCAGCGGGTTCCTGCTCAAGGACGTACCGCCGGCCGACCTGCTGACGGGTGTGCGCGCGGTCGCGGCCGGGGACGCCATGGTCTCGCCCGGCGTCACCCGCCGCCTCATCGACGCCTTCGCCGGCCACCTGCCCGACCCGGAGACCGGTCACACCGCCGCCGAGGAACTGCTCGGACGGCTGACGGACCGCGAGCGGGACGTCCTGCCGCTGGTCGCGCGGGGGTGCTCCAACGCCGAGATCGCCCGGCTGTTGACGGTCTCCGAGGCGACCGTGAAGAGCCACATCGGGCGTATCCTCACCAAGCTCCGGCTACGGGACCGGGTGCAGATCGTGGTGCTGGCGTACGAGAGCGGCATCGTCCGCCGAGGTGACAACCCCCCTCCGTGATCGCGGTGGCCGATACCCTGGGCGTATGTGCACCTACGCCGAGGTCCACTACAAGGTCCACTACGTCTGCCTGCCGTGCCGCCGCAGCCACAAGCAGCCCTGGCACGCGGACGAGCACCGCTGCCCCGGCTGCCGCCGGCCGATGCTGTTCGCGGGGCACGACTTCGCGGCGCCGCGCAGGGGTGACGAGCGCCGGTGGCGGGCCGTCGCGGCCGTGCTGGAGGCGGGGCTGCGGTATGAGGGGTTCGAGCCGTGCGGGTGCGGGCGGCAGCCGAAGTTCCGGCCGCGTACGAGTGCGCAGGTGCGCGCCCGGCGCCGGGCGGCCGCCCGCTTCGGCCTGACCACCGCCGAGGCCCTGGCACTTCGCGACCCCTCGGATGCCCGCCTGGGCGGCTGACCGATCCCGGCCTTCCCACCTCGTGAAACAACTTACTGCCGTGTGAATGCGGGTGGCAGCGGGCCCGCGTCCCCGATCATGTCGGTGGCCCCGATGCGCTCATGGGCGGTACGGCGCGTCAGGCGGGTACGCGTTCGCCGTGGCCCCGGGCGGATGATCTCCCTCCCGGGGCGCGGCGGGTGGTCACCGCCGGTTCAGGGCGGTGGCGAGCATGGTGTCGAGGGCGCGCTGCGACGTCCGCAACCGTTCGATGTCCTCGGCGATGCGCAGCCGTTCCCGCCGCAGGTTCGTCACCATCCCGGGGCAGTCGGTCGGCACCATCCGGCCGCCGTCGTCGTCATGGACGCAGTCCAGCAGCCGGGCGATGACGCTCGTCGAGAGCCCGGCGGCCAGCATCGCGCGGATGTGGCGGACGGCGGCCACGTCCGCGTCCCCGTACTCGCGGTAGCCGTTGGGCAGCCGCTGCGGCCTCAGCAGCCCCTGCTCCTCGTAGTAACGCAGCAGCCGCCTGCTCACTCCGGTCTCCAGAGCCAGATCACCGATCTTCATACGTCCTTGACCTTCACATCGATGTGACGCCTTACCGTCCTGCTGTCACACCAACAACGTGAAGGAGCCGAAGATGCCGGGAGTGGTGATCGTCGGGGCGGGACCGGGGATCGGACGGTCCGTCGCCCACAGGTTCGCCAAGGAAGGGCTGCGGGTGGCCCTGCTGTCGCGTACCGGGGGCGCCCTCGGGCTGGAGGGGGCGCTCACGTACCGGGCGGACTCCGCCGACGAGGACGGGCTGCGGGCCGCGCTGGACGCGGCGACGGAGGAGCTCGGGACGCCGGACGTGGTGGTGTACAACGCCGCGATCATCCGCCCCGACTCGCCGGGGCAGGCCCGCATGCGCGACCAGCTCGACGCCTGGGCGGTCAACGTGGGCGGCGCGCTGATCACGGCCGCTCACGTGGCGCCCGCGATGGCACGCCGGGGCAGCGGCACCTTCATCGTCACCGGCGGCATGCCCGAACCCAAGGCCGCGTACGTCAGCCTCTCCCTCGGCAAGGCCGGCGTGCGGACGCTGGTGACGATGCTGGACGAGGAGTACGGGCCGTCCGGCGTCCACGCGGCCAGCGTCACGGTGGCCGGCCCCGTCGCCCCGGGCACGCCCTTCGACCCGGACGACATCGCCGAACACTACTGGCACCTGCACACCCAGCCCCGCGGCCAGTGGGACCAGGAAATCCTCCACGCGGGCACCGACTGACTCACTCCTGAACGGTCAGCGGTATCCACCCCCCCAGCACACACGGCCCGAGACTCCGGGGCGGCGGCTCATGGGATCGGGCCGGCCATGAGGTCGGGAGCGGCGGCCGAGAGGGTTGGGGCCGCTGCGGCATTCGCGCCTGGAAGCGGCCCAGAGGCCGGCCCGTCGCGGCCTCGAGGTCGGGCTGAGGGTTGAGAGGGTCACTGTGGCATTCGAGAGGGTGGAGGCTCAGGGGCCGGCCTGTGGCGGTCTTGAGGTTCGGGGCGACGGGCATGGGGAGGCGGGCTGAGCTTCGGGGAGGTTTTGAGGCCCCGCCCGGCGTGGCTCCTGAGCTTTGAGCCGGCCGCCCTGGAGCACGGTGCCCAGGGATGTGTGAGGCGCGTGCCGTTCTGGGGCAGGACTTCCGGACGCCGTCCTTGGGGTACGCGGCTGGGTTACGCGATGCCGGCCCGACTCGCGTGGCCCGTCGGCTCCAGCCGGGTGACGTCAGGCTGTCAGTTTCCAGAACCAGCCGAGGGGGCGAAGGCCGAGCCGGGCGGCCACCCCTTGGGACGACAGGTTGTCCGCGCTCGTGCTGTAGAACACATGGACGCCCGGCAGCAGCCTTGCCCAGACCGCGGTGGTGGCCGCCGCGTAGCCGCGACCGCGGTATGGCGGTGAGGTCCACGTGCCCGCTTCGGCGCCGGTCGCCGTCAGGCGGGCCGTGTGACAGATGGCGGCCACCTGCCCGTCCTCGACGACCACCGTCCAGGGCGTCCCTTCGCCGCCGGCCATGAGGTCGTCCCACTCCGCCGCCTCCCAGGTGTCGGGCCTCGGTAGGGGGCGGACGCGGCGCACATCAGCGGGGTCGCTCGACCGCAGCACCTCCACCGGCGCGTCGAATCGCAGGGACGGGTCCACCAGGTAGCTCGGCCCTCCCGACACCGCGACCCCTTCGCCACCCAGGAGCGCACGGCACCGCTCCAGCACGACGGGCGGCCGGTCCGCAGGGCCACGGCGGTCAGCAGGCTCAGTGTGGTGTGCAGGGCTACGGCGGTCTTCAGGGCTATGGTCTTCAGGGCTACGGTCTTCAGGGCTACGGTCTTCAGGGGGCCGGTTCGCAGGGGGAGCAGCAGGGGCGGCGGACTGGGTGACGAGGTCGAGCAGGCGGTCGGCAAGAGGGCCGGGCACGTCGCGGGACACGGCCGCGGTCATGCCGTCGGCCGCCACACCGATCACCACGTCCTCGGGCCCCGGCAGGCGGCCACGCTCGTCGAGCCGCCAGATGACGCCCAACTCGATGCGGAGCAGGTCGACGTCCCGCAGCTCGCGGGGAGCCGTTTCCGTCACGGCCGCCGAGCCTTCGTCATGCGCTGGGTTATGGTCATGCGCCCCGCCCCCGTCAGGTGATCGGCCTGCGCGAGGTGACCGGCATCGGTCAGGGGTGTGGTCTCGGTCATGTGCCCGTCTCCTTCATACGCTCGGCTCCCTCGAGTGATCGGCTTCGGTCGGGTGAGGGGTGTCTGGCATGTGGTCGACCAGGGTGAAGGTGGTGCTCGCGGCCACTCTGCCGTTGACGATCACTTCGAGCTCTCTGGCGCCGGGTGGCTCGTCGCGGGTCGTGACCGGGCGGAAGGAGTGGCTCTTGCGCAGCGTGAACGTGGCCCCCGGCCCGCTCGCCTCGCGCTGCCCCAGGTGGAACACGCGGCGCGAGCCCGCTCGCCGGACTGCGTATTTCAGCAGCACAGGTCCGGGCACGCCCGCCGTGACCGTGACGGTGAAGGCCAGCTTGCCGCCGACGGCCACCGTGTCGGCCTCCAGGGCCAGCACGTCGACCGCCCCGCTGCCCGGAGTGGCGCCCATCAGCGACAGCGCCTCGGGATGGCCGGACCGCAGCAGCCCGCGCACCGCGTGCCGCAGCACCTTCTCCACGTGGGAGCCGCCCTCGGACCGCCACCCGGCCAGCAGTTCCACGACCACTTCGGGATGGTCTTTGGCCAGGTCGTTGACGTGGTTGGCGACCGAGCGCCGCACATATTCGCTCGGGTCGTCGCGCAGCCGGTCGAGCAGGGGCAGCGTCGGCCCCGGCGTCATCAGCCAGCCGACCCGCCCGGCCCAGGGCAGCCGTGGGCGCGAGCCTTCCGAGGCCAGCCGACGCAGATGCTCGTCGGGCGACTCCGCCCAGCCGTGCATGATCTTGAGGGCGTCGTCCTGGTAGCGCTCCAGATAGGGCCGTACGGCGAACTCACCCGTCGCGTACGGCGTCAGCACCGCCAGCGTCTCCATCGCGTCCGCCAGGTGGTCGAGCCCCCGAACGGCCGTGTGCTCGGTGGCCGGCCAGCCGCTCCACATGCCGAGCGGCACCAGCGAGGCGCACTCGCGCACGATCGCGGCGGCCTGCGGATAGGGGAGGGGCAGCGCCTCGTGCAGGGCCGTGGCGACGTGGCTCACGCGGGCCTTGAGCTCCAGCCCGTCGAGCCCGGCCAGGGCCCGGGCGATGAAGGTCTCCCGTGGGAACGGCGCCCAGGCGGCGGACAGCCCGCCGGCGAGCACCGCCACGGAGTCGGCGTTGATCAGGTGTTTCAGGGGTTGAGCCACGCGGATACTGTGCCATCCGGCACCGACAATCCCGCCGTCGGTATCCGGCTGGTATCCGGCGGTCGGCGATCCACGGACACCGGCGGAGCGAGGCAAGCGTCTCAGGTGGGTCGTCCGGGCCGGGGCGGGTCGTTCGTCAGGTCCTGGAAGTACGCCCGCATCGACGGGTAGTAGTCGTCGAAGACGGGACGGGCCGAGTCGTCTCGGGAGGCGACGAGCTGGTCCAGGTAGTACTCCCAGCCGGGCCCGATGTCCCCGATCCCGTCCTCCGAGTCAAGGTGCTGGACGAACCGCAGCTCCGTCGAGCCGTTCACCTCGGACAGCAGCAGCTCGAGATGCCAGGCCCCCTGCTCGTCCAGGGACGAGACCGCCAGCCGACGTGGCGGTTCGCAGGCGTCGATGCGCATGTCGTACCAGGGAGTCTGCTCCTCGAAGAGGAGTTGCACCTGAATCGTGCGGCCGGGGGCCGCGTCGCCCTTCCACGGCCCGAACCAGCGCGCCGTGCGCTCGGACTCGGTGATGCTGGCCCACACGTCTTCGGCGGGCGCGCGGAAGGTCCGGGTCAGGACGAGGTCGCTGCCCTCGTCGGTCCTGAACAGCCGGCCTGTGGGGATGGGGCTCATGCGGTGTTCTCCCTTCTGTCGTCCGCGACACCGTCCGTACGGCGCTCGCGGCGCGTCCTGTAGACCTCGGTCTCGAGTGCGTCGAAGCGGTGCTCCCAGCCGGAGGGCCGGGCGAACTGCGCGAGCCAGGCGATGAGCTCGGTGAACGGCTCGGGGTCGAGCGTGTAGAAGCGCTGCCTGCCGACGAGCTCGTCGCGGACCAGCCCGCTCTCCCTGAGCACGCGCAGATGACGGCTCACGGCGGGGCGGCTGATCGGGAAGCGCTCCGCCACCTCTCCCGCGGACAGCCGCCCGCCGCCGAGCATCACGAGGATCTGCCGCCGCACCGGATCGGCGATCGCTCCCGCCACTTCGTCCACGCAAGAAGCGTAACCTACTGGTTACGTGTTTCGCAAAAAGAAGACCGGCCGGCGAAGGAGCGCCGGCCGGTCGAGAAGGCGGGAGGAGGCTCAGGCGGTGCCCTCGCGCCAGCGGTTGGTGATGGGCAGGCGGCGGTCCCGGCCGAAGTTCTTGGGGGTGATCTTGGGGCCGGGCGGATACTGCCTGCGCTTGTACTCGGCCACGTCCACCAGCCGGATCACCCGCGTCACCAGCTCCGGATCGTGCCCCGCCGCGATGAGCTCCGCCGAGCCCATGTCCTTCTCCACGTAGTCGTCGAGCAGCCGGTCCAGCACCTCGTACGGCGGCAGCGAGTCGGTGTCGCGCTGCCCGGGGCGCAGCTCCGCGCTCGGCTCCTTGGTGATGGAGTTCTCCGGGATCGGCCGCTCGGCCCGCAGCAGGAACCACGGGTCCGAGTGGGCGTTGCGCCACCTGGACAGCTCCCACACCATCGTCTTCGGCACGTCCTTGATCGGCGCGAAGCCGCCGGCCGAGTCGCCGTACAGGGTCGAGTAGCCGGTGGCCAGCTCGCTCTTGTTGCCCGTCGTCAGCACCAGGTGGCCGTGCTCGTTGGACAGGCCCATGAGGATCATGCCGCGCACCCGGGCCTGGAGGTTCTCGGCGGCCAGACCGGACAGGTCGATCTCCTTCTCGAAGGCGTTGACGATCTCGGCGATCGGCACGATCCGGGAGTTGACGCCCTGCCTGCGCACCAGCTCCTCCGCGTCGCCCAGCGAGTGCTCCGAGGAGTAGCGGGAGGGCATGAGCACCACGTCGACCCGGGACGGGCCGATGGCGTCGGAGGCGATCGTGGCCGTCAGCGCCGAGTCGATCCCGCCCGACAGGCCCAGGATGACCGACTGGAAGCCGTTCTTGGCCACGTAGTCGCGCACCGCGAGCACCAGCGCCGAGTAGACCTCCGCGTGCGGGTCCAGGCGCTCGGCGATCCGGGCGGGCTCGGGCGGGTAGGGCGCGACGGGGTCGGAGGAGAGCACCAGGCGCTCGACCGTGATCGTGGAGCCGTCGCCCGCGTCGTACGGGAACGTGCCCGGCTCGGCCTCCGACACCGGCAGGTCCAGGTCGACGACCAGCAGCTCCTCCTGGAACTGCCCCGCCCGCCCCACCGGCTCGCCGGCCGCGTCCACCACGATGGAGTCGCCGTCGAAGACCAGCTCGTCCTGCCCGCCGACCTGGTTGACGTACACGAGCGCGCACCCGGCCTCGCGGGCCCTGCGGGCGCACAGCTCCAGCCGCGCGTCGTCCTTCTCCTTCTCGTACGGCGACGCGTTCGGCACCACCAGCACCCCGGCCCCCGCCTGCCCGACGACGGACACGGGGCCGCCCTCCTGCCAGAGGTCCTCGCACACCGCGATCGCCACGTCCACCCCGTGCAGCCGGAAGATCGGCAACCGGTCGCCGCGCACGAAATAGCGGTATTCGTCGAACACCCCGTAGTTCGGCAGGTGGTGCTTGGCCGTGCGGGTGACCACCTCGCCCTTGTAGAGCAGCGCGGCGGCGTCGAGCGGGGCGCCCTTCGGCTGGCCCACGCGGGGGGCCAGGCCGGCGCGGTCGACGTAGCCGACCACCACCGGCAGGTCGCCGAGGCCCTCCGCGTCGAGCCTGCGCGCCACCTCCTCCAGCGTCCTGATGCTGGCGTCCACGAAGGACGTGCGCAGCACCAGGTCCTCGACCGGGTAGCCGGTGAGGAACATCTCGGTGAAGACGACAAGGTGAGCCTCGCGCTCGGCGGCGTCGCGAGTCCACGCGACTAGCCGGTCCGCGTTGGCGCTCAGGTCGCCGACGGTCGGGTTCGTCTGGGCCAGGGCAATGCGCAGTTGTGCCACGTGAACAGCCTAGTACGCGCCGATTTTTATCGTCAAAGAGACGAAAAGTCGGTCATGTCACGCCCGGCGTGACCAGCCCCGACTCGTACGCGGCCATCACCAGTTGCGCCCGGTCGAACAGCCCGAGATGCTCCAGCAGCCCCTTCACCATGAGGCCGGCCTCCTCCTCCGGCAGCGAGAGCGTCTGGCCGATCTGCCGGTTCGTCAGCCCGCGGGCGACGAGTTTCAGCACGTCGAGCCGGTCGTCGGAGAGCCCGGCCAGCGCCGGGGGCGAGGCGGGGTCGGTGCGCCCGGCGAACGCCGAGATCAGCCGCGTGGTGACCGCGGGGTCGATGAGCGCGTCGCCGGCCGCCGCGGCCCTGATCGCGGCCAGGAACTGCTCGGGCGCCGAGGTCTTCAGCACGAACCCGCTCACTCCCGCCCGCAGCGCCGCGTACAGGTTCTCGTCGCTGCCGAACGTGGTCATCATCACGACCTTCGGCGGCCGGTCCTCGGCCAGGATCCTGCGGGCCGCGGCCAGGCCGTCCAGGCGTGGCATCTGGATGTCGAGCAGCACCACGTCGGGGTGCGTCTCGCGGACCCCGGCGATGGCCTCCTCGCCGTTGGCCGCCTCACCCGCCAGCGCGACCCCGGCCTCGCCGCCGAGCATGGCCCTCAGCCCCGCCCGGACCAGGGCCTGGTCGTCGGCCACCAGGACGCGCAGCACCTCCACGGGGCCGGACGTCCCGGGCGCCGCCGCGGCGGGTGCCGCGGCGGGCTCCACAGTGGGGGACGGCTCCTCCAGGCGCTGGGCCAGCATGTCGGCCTCCAGGCGCTTCAGCCCCGCCGTCAGGTCCAGGCCCAGCTCGTCGCGCCACACCGCGCGGGCCCGGCGCAGCGCCGCGAGCGCGTCGCCCTGGCGCCCGATCCGGTAGAGGGACACGGCGAGCAGCCGCCAGGCCTCCTCCCGCAGCGGGTACGCCGACGCGTGCGCCTCCAGGTCCGCCACCAGCGACGTGGCCCGGCCCAGCGCGAGCCCGGCGTCGGCCCGCCGCTCCAGGGCGATCAGCCGCAGCTCCTCCAGCCGGCCCGCCTCGGTCGAGGCCCAGGTCAGCTCCCCGAACTCGGCCAGCGCCGGCCCCCGCCACAGCCCCAGCGCGGTGTCCATGGCCGCCCACGTCTGCGCGGGCGCGCCGTCGGACTTCACCAGCGCCTCGAACCGCCAGGCGTCGACCTGCTCGGTCCTGGCGCGCAGGGCGTACCCCGGAGGCGCGGAGACCAGCACCCCGGCCTCCTCGCGGGGCGCGCGATCGGGTTCGAGCGCGCGGCGCAGGCGGGAGACGTAGCCCTGGATCGTGGACAGCGCCTGTGCCGGCGGGCTGCCCGGCCAGAGCTCGTCGATGAGGGTGTTCACGGGCACGGCGCGGCCCCCGGCGACGAGCAGGCGGGCGAGCACCGCTCGCTGCCGCTGTCCGCCGAGGTCGAGAGGGGCGCCGTCGGCCCAGGCTTGGAACGGTCCCAGTGCGGTGAAGGTCAGCATGTCAGGCGTAACTGTAGAGGCAGAACGGGTCTGGGTATATGGCGAAATCTCACAGGGGGATCTCGGCGTGCACCATCGTGCCCCCTCCTTCGGCCTCCCGTACCTCACAGGTGCCGCCGAGCTCGGCCGCCCGCTCGCGCATCGAGCCCAGCCCGACGCCCGGCCGCGCGTCCGGCGCGATCCCGGGCCCGTCGTCGGCGACGGTCACCCGCAGGCGGTCGCCGCGGGCCAGCACGATCGTGACGCGGGCCGCTCCGGCGTGCTTGCGGGCGTTGGTGAGCGCCTCCTGGACGATCCGGTACGCGGCCACCTCGACCGCCGCGGGCAGCCCCGCCATGTCGCCGGACACCTCGATCGGCCCCCCGGCCAGCTCCGCCACGGCCCCCGCCAGGCCCAGCTCGTCGAGGGCGGGCGGGCGCAGGCCGTACACGAGCCGCCTGATGTCCCCGCTCACCGCGTCCATGCCGGCGCGCAGCTCGGCCAGCAGCACGTCGGCGCGCTCCGGCGCGGTGCGCATGGTCAGCCGCGCGGCGTTGATCGACATGGCCATGCCGCTGAGCGACTGCCCGAGCCCGTCGTGCAGGTCGCGGCGCAGCCGCCGCCGCTCCTCCTCCCGCGCGGTCAGGATGCGCTCGCGCGAGCGCTGCAGCGCGGCCGTCAGCCGGACGGCGTGCGCCGCGTCGGCGATGTACGGCGTCAGCGTCGCGATCACCCGCTCGTCGTGCGCCGCCGGGAACCTGCGCCGGTCCGTCGGCCCGACGAGCAGCAGCCCCACCGGCTCCCCGTGCCAGACGAGCGCGATCACCCGGGCCGCCCCCGCCGGCCCGACGCTTCCGGACGTGGTCGTCGTGCCGTCCATCTCGACCGCCACGCCCGTCACCGACAGGCCCTCGCGCAGCACGTCGAGGGTGGACAGCAGGCCGTGCACCGGGTCGGCGTGCTGCAGCCGGTGCCGCAGCCGCCGGGCCAGCGCGCCGGGCACGCCGGTGCCGCCGTACAGGAGCCGGTCCACGCCGCGCTGCAGCCGGCGTCTGATCGGCTGGAAGGCCGCGCCCGCGAACACCGCCGCCGCGATCCCCGCGATGGGCTCCACCTCCGCCAGGAACAGGCTGGAGGCGGCGCTCACCGCGACGTACACGCCGGTGACCACGATCACCAGCCCGGTGCCGACCAGCGCCCTGCTGATGAGCGTGTCGATGCCGAACAGGCGATACCGCAGCACGGCCACCGCGATCGCCGCCGGGATCAGCGGGATGGCCAGGGTGGCGAGCCACCAGAACGGGTCGCCCAGCATCCACGGGACGAGCAGCCCCGGCAGCGTGACGACCAGCCACAGGAGCTGGCGCCGCTCGACGGCGTCGCCGCGCCCGAACCGCACCACCAGCGACAGGAACGCCAGCGCCATCGCCGCCGACACCATCCAGTGCGCCTGCTCCCGCAGCGCCCGCTGCCCGCTCAGCACGGCCACCCAGTCGAGCGCCATCCCCGCGACCGCCAGCGCGGTCACCGCGTGCCAGCGCCGGGAGAGCAGCCGGCCCGCCGGGTAGAGCAGCGGGAGCAGCACGCCGAGCGTGAGCTGGAGCACCTGCCAGGTCAGGTTGATGATCGGCCGGCCGTGGGACGGGTCGCCGTCCAGGAGCCGGAACAGGTTCGCCGACAGGATGTTGGCCGCGGCGCTCAGCCCACCGGCGCACAGCAGCCAGCCGATCACCAGCCGCGGCCTGCTGTGGACGAGGATCGCGCCGAAGACGGGAAAGGCGGTGCCCGCCATGTCCTCGGGCGCGAAGGGCAGCGGCGTGTACGGGGAGCGCGGCAGTCGCGCCGTCACCCAGATGTCGGCCAGCTCCAGCACGACGGCGACCGTGGCGATGCCGATCGCCACGGCCCTGGACGTGCCGGGTGCCGGACTCGCGCGGCGCATCCCACCCGTCCTTCCCGCCTCGTGGCTGGGTGGAAATTATCGGGCAGCCGCCAACGTCCGATCAAAATTTTCTCAACAGCGCCTCGGCGCAGGTCAGCGCCGCCTGATCGCGGGCCCGAGCAGCAACATCCCGACCGCCGACAGGACACCCACCCCGCCCATTGTGAACCACAGCGTACGCGGGCCGATCTCCAGCAGCGCACCGCCCATCAGCGGCGAGAGCACCGCCGCCAGCGACCACGCGAACCCGGACAGCCCCGCGTAGCGCCCCCGCAGCTCGGCGGGCGCCAGCGCGGCCACGACGGCGCCGGGGATGCCCGCCGTGATGATCTCGCCCACCGTCCAGATCGCGATCGTCACCGCCAGCCCCAGCGTGCTGGAGACGAACGCGGTCAGCGCGAACCCGGCCCCCATCACGGCCATCCCGAGCGCGAACGTACGGGCGGGGTCCCGGCGCCCCAGCCACCCCGACACCAGCGGCTGCACGAGCACGATCAGCACCCCGTTGAGCGCCATGGCCAGGCCGAACTGCCCGGGGGTCAGCTTGACCACCTCGGTCATCGCCACCGGCAGCATGGTCATCGTCTGCCCGTAGACCAGCGCGTCGAGCAGCATCACCAGCGTGAACCCGAGCATGACCCGGTCGCGCAGCACGAGCCCGAACCCGCCGGCCGAGTGCCGCGCCCGCGGCCTGGTCTCGGGCACCGCCCGCCACACCAGCACGGCGAAGACCACGCCCGACAGCGCGTCGATCCAGAACAGCCAGATGAACCCGACCCCCGCCAGCCAGCCGCCGGCGGTCATGCCTACCGCGTAGCCGAGGTTGATCCCCCAGAACAGCAGCCCGTACGCCCGGGGCCGCTCCGCGGGCGAGACCAGGTCGGCCACCAGCGCCGTGGAGGCGGGCCGGTAGACGTCGATCACCAGGCCCAGCAGGAACATCGAGGCCACGATCGCCGGCAGCGTGGTGCTGTAGCCCAGCGCCAGCATCATCACGGCGGTGGCCAGCATGCCGCCCGACAGCGTGGCCCGGCGCCCGATCCGGTCCGTCAGCACGCCCGCGACCAGTTGCGACAGCAGCGAGCCCGCCCCGAACACGCCCATCACCAGGCCCGCCGCGGCCAGCGACAGGCCGCGGCTCTGGGTCAGGTAGACGCCGGTGAAGGGGATGACCATGGTCCCCAGGCGGTTCACCAGCGTGCCGCCCCACAGGGCCCAGAAGGGGCGGGGCAGCCCGCCCACCTGGGACTTCAGGAACGACGGCTTCTCCACGATTGCGTTCGACACACGGTAAAGGGTGAGATGTCCGCTTTGGTGGCGCGAACGATTTAGCGCACACTAAAAGGATGTCCATAACCTGGGTGCTGAGGCCGGAGGATGTGGCGCGCATCCGGTTCGCCTTCTCCCCGATGTGGGAGCTCGTGGCCAGCCTGCGCACCCTCCAGCAGCCCGCCAGGCAGTCGATCCACCTGCCCTGGCTCAAAGCCGTCCGGCCCCGGCTGGACGCCCTCGACCTGGCCGAGCTGTTCGCCCTCGTGCCGCCGAGCGGCTATCTGGCCGACTTCATCACCCCGCCGCCCGACACGCCGATGCCCGAGTTCGCGGCCGAGCTCGACCGGGTCAGGCGCACCGACCCGGAGCGGGCCCGTACGGAGGCCACGTCGGTCGAGGGCACCGACCCGGCGGTGATCGCGCGGTTCGCCGCCGACCCCGGAGCGGGCGTGGCCAGGGTCGCGGACGCGCTGGAGGCGTACTGGGAGGCGGGTTTCGCCGAGTTCTGGCCCCAGGTGTACGCCCTGCTCGAGCGCGACGTCCTGCGCCGGTCGCGGCAACTGGCCCAGGGCGGGGCCAGGGAGCTGTTCGCCGGGCTCGATCCGGCCGTGACGTGGACGGGGGAGCGGCTGCTCGTCGACCGGCCCTGGTGCCACACGGGCGGGCTGCACGGCGACGGCCTGGTGCTGGTGCCCAGCGCGTTCTACTGGCCGGCGGTGGGGGTGATCACGGCGCCGTACCAGTCGATGCTCGTCTATCCGGTCCAGGGCGTCGGCACGCTGTGGGAGCAGGGCCCGCTGCCCGCGCCCGGCGCGCTCGCCGCCCTGATCGGCAGGACCCGGGCCCAGATCCTGCTCGCGCTGGGCGAGCCCGCCACCACCTCCGCGCTGGCCACCCGCATGGCGCTCACGCCGGGCGCGGTCAGCCAGCATCTCGGCGTGCTGCGCGGCGGCGGTCTCGCGGTGGGGATGCGCGTCGGCAAACAGGTCGTCTACCGCCGCACCCCCACCGGGGACGTGCTCGCTCAGGCGTAACGCTTGGACTCCAGGAGCCAGTCGAGGTGGGCGCGCGGCGCGGCCAGGTACGCGCAGGCGACCTTGCTGACGTCTCTCGCCTCCTTCGGCTCCAGGTCGTGCAGCGGCAGCCGCCTGGCGGCCTTGCACATGTCCTGGCAGCGCGCGGCGATCCGGTCCAGCACCCAGGCGGTCGCCTCCCGCTCGCCCAGCCCGAGCTGGCGCATCGCGAGCACGACGAAGTTGTGCACGTCACCGCGCTCCTTCGGCCGCGACGCCACGTCGTTGCACCAGGCCGTGACGTCGCTGCAGGCGTCCACGAGCTGCCGCCACGGCTCCGACTCGTGCATCCACGCCGGCACCTCGACCCGCAGGCACGGCTCGACCAGGTCGTACAGGTAAGGGCCGACGGTGCCCCTGCGCAGCTCCGGATACTCCTCCAGCGTCGGCATCCGCCCCGCCGCCCGGTTGTCGGCCTCGGTGCGGCAGGCGTCGTACTGCCGTTGCAGCCCGACCGCGAACCTGGCCCGCCACCGGTCGCTCATCCGCACGCTCGTCACCCGCCACAGGTCGGCGAAGGCCGCCTCCAGCGGATGGCGCGAGCTGCCCTTGAGCATGCCGTGGAAGATCTCCAGCGGGCCCGACCGCTCGTCCAGCTCGTCGTCCAGGTGGAACAGCCAGGTCAGCCACTGCGCGAACAGCGCCGCCGCGGCGGCGTCGAACTCGGCGAACGCGCGGCCGGCCATCCGGTGGTAGCCGACGCCGGGGTCGGCCCGCAGCCCGGTCCTTCTGGCCCAGTCGATGACCGCGGCCTCGATCGCGTACACGGCCGGATGCATCCGGCAGGGCGCCGCCATCGCGGGCACCCGCTCGGTGAGCGGCAGCAGGGCCTGGGCGGCCGGGACACCCCTGCGCGGCAGTGGCAGCAGGGAGGTCAGGGCCGAACGCAGCGCGGTGCGCACCGTGGCGAACACGGTCGTGTTCACGGTGTTCTCGGTCCCCGTCACGGGGGCCTTCGCCGGTGCTTTCACGGGAGTCTTCTGACGAGTCTTCACAGCGGGCCGAAGAGCCAGTTGCCGGCGGCGTTGGGATCGTCGCTGAGGTAGTAGTCGGCGGCGGCCAGGACCAGGTCGTCGACCGTCAGCGCCCCCTTGCCCGCCCGGTCGAGCCGGTCGAACGCCTCGTCCACGTCGTCGTAGGCGACCCCGAACGCGCAGAGCATCGTCCGGAACTCGCCCGGCCCGATCTCGCCGTCCCCGTCGCCGTCGCAGAGCTCCGCCACCGCCACCGTGGCCGGCCTGAAGACCTGCTCGTAGTGGTCGCCCGTGACGAACGCCGCCGTCATGGCCCTGCGGAAGTCCGGGCGCGCGATGCCGGAGTCGCCGTCGCGCTCCAGCGCCTGCGACAACGTGGACCAGATGCCGTCGAAGCTGTCCACGAGACTCGCCCCGGTGACCGAGGTGGGGGACTCCCCGAAGCCCACCAGGATGCGGGCGCCCAGCCCCAGCAGGTCCTCACGCTCGACGACGCCGTTGCCGCCCGCGTCGATGTGGTCGAACGCCCGATCGAGCTTGTGATTGAGCAGGTCGATAGCCACCAATGCCTCCCCCGAGACTGACTGCGTGATCACAGTAAGTGGGGGCGGGGGGCTTTGTCAGCGAGGCTCGCACCGGCACCCCCCGTAACGTGTGCGAAACACGGACACGGCATGCTGGTACATAGCCTGTACTTTCCGTCGAACGAGGGGACACTGTGGACCGCCAGCAGGAGTTCGTGCTCCGCACGCTCGAGGAACGCGACATCCGGTTCATCCGGCTGTGGTTCACAGACGTGCTCGGCTTCCTCAAGTCCGTGGCCATCGCGCCTGCCGAGCTCGAGGGCGCCTTCGCCGAGGGCATCGGATTCGACGGCTCGGCCATCGAGGGCTTCGCCCGCGTCTACGAGTCCGACATGCTGGCCAAGCCCGACCCGGCCTCGTTCCAGATCCTGCCGTGGCGCAGTGAGACGCCGGGCGCGGCGCGCATCTTCTGCGACATCCTCATGCCCGACGGCTCGCCGTCGCACGCCGATCCGCGCTGGGTGCTCAAGCGCACGCTCGCCAAGTGCGCCGACATGGGCTTCACGTTCTACACCCACCCGGAGATCGAGTTCTTCCTGCTGAAGAACCGTCCCGAGCCGGGCCAGCGCCCCGAGCCGATCGACTCCGGCGGCTACTTCGACCACACGCCCCACAGCTCCGGCCACGACTTCCGCCGTCAGGCGATCATGATGCTGGAGTCGATGGGCATCTCCGTCGAGTTCAGCCACCACGAGGGCGCGCCCGGCCAGCAGGAGATCGACCTGCGCTACGCCGACGCGCTCACCACGGCCGACAACATCATGACCTTCCGCCTGGTCATGAAGGAGGTCGCGCTGGAGCAGGGCATCTGGGCCTCGTTCATGCCCAAGCCGTTCACCGAGCACCCGGGCTCCGGCATGCACACGCACATGTCGCTGTTCGAGGGCGACAGGAACGCCTTCTACGAGGCAGGCACCGACTACCGGCTGTCGAAGATCGGGCGCTCGTTCATCGCCGGGCTGCTCAAGCACGCCGCCGAGATCACCGCCATCACCAACCAGTGGGTCAACTCCTACAAGCGGCTGTGGGGCGGCGCCGAGGCCATCGCGGGCCAGGGCGGTGAGGCCCCGTCCTACGTGTGCTGGGGTCACAACAACCGCTCCGCCCTGGTCCGCGTGCCGATGTACAAACCGCACAAGGGCGGCTCCACGCGCATCGAGTTCCGCTCGCTCGACTCGGCGTGCAACCCCTACCTGGCCTTCGCGCTGATCCTGGCGGCCGGGCTCAAGGGCATCGAGGAGGGCTACGAGCTGCCTCCCGCCGCCGAGGACAACGTCTGGACGCTGACCAGCGCCGAGCGGCGGGCCCTCGGCATCCAGCCGCTGCCCGGCTCGCTCAACGACGCGATCGCGGTCATGGAGCAGAGCGAGCTGGTGGCCGAGACGCTGGGCGAGCACGTCTTCGACTTCTTCCTGCGCAACAAGCGCAGCGAGTGGCGCGAATACCGCCGCCACGTCACCGAGTTCGAGCTGGGCCGCTACCTGCCGGTCCTGTGACGCCGGGGGCTTCGCCGTCACCTGGGCGGTGACGGCGAAGCCCTTGCTCCCAGCTCGTCGTCAGCCCTGGAACTCGCGGACCTCGACGGGCAGCAGGGCCACGGCCGCGGCCATCTTGCGGGCCCACGCGAGCGCGGCGTCCCGGTCGGCGGCCTCGATGATCGTGAAGCCGCCGATGTGCTCCTTGCCCTCCGTGTACGGGCCGTCGGTGCTCAGCACCTCGCCGTCGCGCAGCCGTACGACGACGGCCTGGCCGGCCGGCTGGAGCGCGCGGGAGAAGACCCACACGCCGGCCGCCTTCATCTCCGTCTCCAGGGCGTTGAGCCGCTCCATGACCGGGCCCAGGACCTCGGGTCCCGGCGGCTCGCCGTCGGGCTGGTACATGGTGAGAACGTATTGCTTCATGGGCTTTCCCTTCCGTGGGTTCTCACCCCCTACACGAACGGCATCTGCCCGGATCGACCTCCGCCGCGCGTGAGCGGCCTACCGGTTGCCGCTCTGAGATCGTCCGCCGGCGCGGGCCTCGTCGAACACGATGGCCTCGAGCAGCCCGGCCGCGGCCCTGTCGATGATGTGGGCGCCGGTCGCGGGGGCCGGATCGCCGCCCTTGACCCGCGTGACCAGCCCGCCCCACCTGCGCTGGTGGCGGGCGAACGTCCGCGGCGCCACCACCCGCCCCCTGATCCGCTGCCCCTGCAGCGCCACCTCGGGCGGCGCGTCGAGCAGGAGCAGGTGGAAGCCCGCGCCGTGGCGGCGCGCCAGCCAGGCGAAGCCCTTGAGCACGTACGGGCCGCAGCCCCGGTTGTGGGCGACGACCGAGTGGCCGCGGGTCAGGGCCCGGCGGATGCGGGTCAGGTGGGTGACGAAGACCACGGCCCGGCGCAGCGGGTAGGGCGCCCAGGTGAGCCTGCCGTGCCAGTGCTGTTTGGCCTGGGCGGAGTCGATCACCACGGCGGCGCCGGCGATGACGGGCAGGCTCTCGGCGCCGTGCAGGCCGTAAAGACGCTGGAGCAGGGTGGTCTTTCCCGCGCCGGGCAGCCCGGTCAGGATCACCAGGGACCCCGATGGGTAACGCAACCTCGCCCCGTGCACAGGCCACCCCCGCAATCTCGCCGTCGTATCCCTCGCCGCGCCAGCATAGGCCGCGCCCCCAGCCTCTCCGACGACGGACCGGAACGCGCACCCGGCTCAGGGGGAGTGGCGGGGGGCGAGCGTGGCGACCTGGTCGCGCAGCAGGCCCTGGGCCTGGACGAGCTCGTTCATGACCTTGCGCAACTCGGCCAGTTCGGTCGCGATCTGGGCCATCTCGGCCTCGGTGCGGCGCTCCATGGCGGCCGTGCGCTCGAACCGCTCGACGAACCAGGAGGCGATGGCCGCGGTGACGACACCGAGCAGGGCGATGCCGGCGATCATGAGGCCCGCGGCCACCAGCCGGCCTTCGGGGGTGATGGGGAAGCGGTCGCCGTAGCCGACGGTGGTCATCGTGGCCAGCGACCACCACAGGGCGTCGCCGATCGTCTTGATGTTGCCGTCGGGGTCGCCGCGCTCCACGTCCAGGACGGCGATGCTGCCGACCATGGCCATGAACAGGGCGGTGCCGCTGACGTACACGACGGCGCGCAGGCGCAGCGGGAGCTGCACCCGCTCGGCGATGACGTGCAGGAGCAGCAGGGCGCGCAGCAGCCAGAGCGGGCGCAGGAGGGGGAGCAGGACGACCAGGAGGGCGGGGATGTTCCTGATCAGGAAGCGCAGGCGGCGCGGGGCCAGGGCGACGCGGATCAGGTAGTCGGCGGTGAAGAGGATCCAGGTCAGGACCTGGAGGTACCAGAACGCGGTCTGCGCGGGGCCGGGCAGGCCGGGGACGAGGACGGGGACCGCCCAGCCGAGCAGGAAGCCTGTGCCGATGATGAGGAGCACCCCGCTCGTACGGCGCTCCCAGGAGGTCAGCCGATCCATGCCGCTCAGTCTGCGACGCCTGCCGCGTCACCCAACAGTACCGGCCGTCACATTTGTCCGAATCGTTCCAAAGGCTCCCGGCCCGGAATCAGGGGATTGGTCGCGGCAGGCCGGAAACCCGGGATAGGGTACGGCTGACGCCTTGATCGGCCTCACTCCCTGAGCGGTTCGGAGTGAGGCCGATTTTCGTTGCTTCTGACCCCCGAGTCACATGCGTGCGATGTGCGGCGCGTAGCGTTCCGATACTCAGGGTGGGAAGTTTCGTGCCCCTTCGAGGCGTTATGGAGTGGTATCGAGTGATCAATGTGGACCCCCCGCCTCCGGGCAAAACGGGCGTCCAGTAAAATTGGTCTGCTCTTTATGATATTTCCGGACTTTGCGCCTCATGAGGCGATATGGGAGGGTGTGGCATGACGACGGCTGCCCTGCAGACCGTGTTGACCGTTCCCGAGCGTTTCCGTGGCCCCGTGGGCGTCGCCAACGGCGGCTGGATCGCGGGCACCATGGCGGAGACGTTGAACGGTGGTCGATCAGCCGTCGAGGTCACGCTCCACGCGCCCACGCCGCTGGAGACCGAGCTGCGCCTCGAACACGTGGCCAACACCGCGACCCTGTCGCACGGCGACCGCCTCCTGGTGGAGGCCATCCCCGTGGCCGAGGAGCTGGAGGGGCCGGGGTTCGTCCCGTTCAACGACGCGGCCCGCGCCGAGGCCGGGTTCGTCGGCCTGAAGGCGCACCCGTTCGCCGAGTGCTTCGCCTGCGGCCTGCGCGAGCCGGGTGACGGCCTGCGCATCTTCCCCGGCCCGGTGGAGGGCACGGACCTGGTCGCGGCCGGTTGGCGGGTCCCGTTCACGGTGTCGGGTGAGGACGGCGTGCCCGCCTCGATCGTGGGCGCGGTCCTCGACTGCATCACCGGCTGGTCCCACTTCGGCCCCGGTGAGACGGCGCTGCTCGGGCGGCTGACCGTACAGATCCACCGCCCGGTCCACCCCGGCGGGCGCTACTCGGTCGTGGCCCGCCCGACCGGCCAGGACGGCCGCAAGATGTTCGGCCAGAGCGCCATCTACGAGGCGGACGGCACCCTGGTGGCCGCCGCCCGCGCGACGTGGATCGCTCCACGCTGACACGGGCACCACGGCCCCTGAGCCCCCTTCCGGGGAGGCGCTCAGGGGCTTTCTCGTGGGCCGGCGGGCTCAGGCGGTGATGTCGCGGCGGCGGATCCCCGCCATCCCGGCCGCCGCGAGGGCGACGGCGATCGCCAGCAGCGCGGCCGGCTGCCCCAGGTCCAGCGGCGCGCCGAGCAGCGGCTTGGGGATGTGCGAGAACGGCGACAGGCCGAGCACGGTCTCACCGACCTGGCCGAACTCGAACGCCAGCTCCACCAGCAGGAACGCTCCCAGCAGGGCCCAGGCGACGGCCGCCGCGGCCCGGGGGAGCAGGCCGAGCAGGGCCGTCGCCAGGGCCGCCATGACCCACACCGCGGGTAGCCACAGCAGCGCGGTGCCCAGCAGGGCGGGCAGCGCGCCGCCGATGTCGCCGGTCGCGGCCCCGTACGAGAGGCCGAGCGCGGTTCCGGCGGCGGCGAGCATGAGGGCGGGCCCGGCCACCGCGAAGGCCAGGTGCGCGAACGCCCAGCGGGTACGGCCGGGCGCGGCGGCCAGCAGCAGCTCGGCCAGCCCGTCGCGCTCCTCCGCCCGAGGGCGCAGCGCCGCCGAGACCGCGTAGCCCGCCACGGCCTGGCTCAGCACCAGCAGGCTGAACGTGAACAGCGCGTCCGGCCCCGGGAACAGCCCCGAGATCTGCTCCCGCGCCCCGCTGACCGCGCCGCCCAGCAACGCCCCCACCGCCGCGCACCCGGCCGTCCACGCCAGCAGCGGGCCCCGGTGCGTACGCCAGGCCAGCGCGAGCGGCCCACGCAGCGCCGGAGCCGCCGTACGGGGGCCCGGCCGGTCGGGGAGCAGCCCGGCCGCCAGATCCCGCCGCGCCGCCACCCGGTACGCCACCGCCGTCAGCACCCCGGAGAAGGCGGCGAACAGCGCGAGCACCCACCACCGGTCCCCGGTGTAGGCCTGGCTCAGCCGGGCCCACCCGAACGGCGACGCCCACGACGGCCACGACCCGCGCGCGTCGCCCACGGCCCGCAGCAGGAACAGCGCCCCCAGAGCGGCGAACGAAAGCCCTCTGGCCGCCCCGCTGCCCACGGTGAGCTGGGCCGCCACGGCCGCGACCGCGCCCATGGACACCCCGACGCCGGCCGTGGACAGGCCCAGCACGAACGAGCCCGCCACCGGCAGCCCGAGCCCGATCATCCCGGCGGCCAGGAGCACGGCCGCCACCAGGTTGGCGCCCAGCACGACGGTGAGGGCCGCCGTCAGGCCCGCGTGCCGCCCGGTCACCGTCGAGCCCAGCAGCTCGCGCCGGCCCGTCTCCTCCTCGGCGCGGGTGTGCCTGATGACGACGAGCAGACCGGCCAGCGCCGCGATCAGGGCTCCCGACATGCCCGCCCCCCAGGCCGTCACGCCGCCCAGGGTGGGCGCGTACACGACTCCGCGCATGGCGACCTGGGCGGGGTTGCCCATGGCCTCGTCCGCGTATCGCCGCAGGGCCTCGGGCGTGGTGTGGAGCGACGCGGCGCCGGAGGCGACGCCGTACGGGACGAGGGCGGCCACCGTCACCCAGACGGGCAGCAGCAGCCGGTCACGCCGCAGGATCAGCCGGATCAGCGCGCCGGTTCCCGTGAGAGGGCCGGTCATCGGGCCGGTCATGGGGCCGGTCATCGCCGGGCTCCCTCGTAGTGGCGCAGGAACAGCTCCTCCAGGGTGGGCGGGCGGCTGGTCAGGCCGCGCACACCGAGCCTGGCCAGCGTGGCGAGCAGGTCGTCCAGGCCGCCCGGGTCCACCTGGCACCGCAGGCGCGTGCCGTCGAGGTGGAGGTCGTGCACGCCGGGCAGGTCCGGCAGGCCGCCGGGCGGGGCGGCGAGGTCGGCCGAGACGGACGTGCGCGACAGGTGGCGCAGCTCGGCCAGCGTGCCGCTCTCCACCGCCCGTCCCGCCCTGATGATCGTCACCCGGTCGCACAGCGTCTCCACCTCGGCCAGGATGTGGCTCGACAGCAGCACCGTCGCGCCCCGGCCGCGCGCCCGGGCCACCTGCTCCTGGAACACGGCCTCCATCAGCGGGTCCAGCCCCGACGTGGGCTCGTCGAAGACGAGCAGGTCGACGTCGGAGGCGAGCGCCGCGACGAGCGCGACCTTCTGCCTGTTGCCCTTGGAGTAGGCGCGGCCCTTCTTGGCCGGGTCGAGCTCGAACGCGTCGATCAGCTCGGCGCGTCGGCCGGGGTCGAGGCCGCCGCGCAGCCGGCCGAGCAGGTCGATGATCTCGCCGCCCGTCAGGTTCGGCCAGAGCGTGACATCACCGGGAACGTACGCCAGGCGCCGGTGGAGCGTCACCGCGTCGGCCCAGGGATCGCCGCCGAGCAGCCGCACCGTCCCCGAATCGGCCCTGAGCAGCCCGAGCACGACCCGCAGCGTCGTGGTCTTGCCCGCGCCGTTCGGCCCCAGGAAGCCGTGCGCCTCGCCCGCGGCGACGGACATGCTCAGCCCGTCGAGCGCACGGGCCCGCCCGAACGACTTGCGCAGCTCCTCGATCAGCAGGACGTCAGTCATCCTGGGCCTCCCTGCCCGCGGTGTAGCGGTCGAGGCCCGAGCGGGCCCGGTCGATGAGGTCGGGGCCGACGAACTCGGGGGAGACGATGTTCAGCAGCACCGAGCCGACGCGCGACATGGTCTCGGGGGTGAACATGTCGGTGCCGAGGGCCCTGGACAGGTGCTCGTGCAGGACGTAGATGCCGAGCTGCATGGTGGTGAACACGGCCGCGTGGCCGCGCGCGTCGTCGCGTCCGGCCAGGAACCGCTCGGTGACCGCCACGAGCTCGTCGTAGACGCCCGCCGCCGTCGGCGACCCGTCGACCAGGGCCCGGCCCAGGTAGCGCAGCACGAGGGGCGAGCCGAGCCTCGTCTGCTCCACGAAGGAGGGGTCGTCCAGCCGTCCCTTGTCGATCCCCTCCTCCACCTCCTGCTTGATGTAGGCGACGACGTACGCGTCGCAGGCGTCGCGCAGCCCTTCCTTGGCCCCGAAATGGTGCTGGACCAGGCCCAGCGACACTCCGGCGTCGTCGGCGATGGCCCGCAGGGTCGCCCCTTTGACCCCGTGCTCGGCGAAGTGCCGCAGGGCCGTGTCCCTGATCCGGGCCTTCGCCGTCAGATCCTCTACCGGTCGCATGTATTGCCACCCATACGTTCGTATTGCTGACAAGTCAAACGTATGGTCGCTAGGGCGTGCCTGGCAAGCCCGGGGGCGAAACGGGTGTCAGGCGGTGAGACGGTCCACGACGGCCGACACGCAGTGGTCGTCGAACAGGATCGTGTAGTGGTTGCAGTCCGGGACCACCTCGTCGCGCAGTCCGGGCAGCCGGGCGGCCCACGGCAGGGCCAGGTCGTCAGGCAGCAGGCCGACCTCCTGGTCGAGCAGCCCGCGCGGCGCCCTGAGCAGGGTCAGCGGCGAGGTGATGGCCTGCAGCGCGGCGCCGATGCGGGCGGACTCCAGCCGCATCCACCGCCCGTCCTCCATCACCGCCTCGCTGACGACCCGCGACCGCAGCCCGCCCTCGGGGCCGGTCAGGTCGTAGCGCACGTACGCCTCGACGTCGTCGTTCCAGTGCCCGGCGAAGGCCGGGTGCGCCTTGAAGAAGTCGACGTACGCCTCGGGGGAGCCGAACGTCTGCCGCAGCCGCGCGAGCGCCGGGCCCAGCGTGGCCTCCAGGGCCGCGTCCGGGTCCAGGCCCTCGGGCAGCGGCGGGAACGGGAGCCCGCCGTCCACCAGCACCACCCGCGCGAAGGGCCGCCGGGCGCCCGCCAGCGCGGCCACGTACGCGCCCATCGAGTGGCCCGTCAGCACCGCGTCCGGCCCGGCCCCGACGTGCTCGGCCACCCGCAGCACGTCCTCGGCGTGCCGGGGCAGCCCGTACGGGCCCGGCATGGCGGCGCTGTGCCCGCGCCCGCGCAGGTCCATCGCGACCAGCGACCACCCGTCGGGCAGCCGCCGCCCCACCGCCCCCCAGGCCATCAGCGAAGCGGTGATCCCGTGCACGGCGATGATCAGCCGCGGCCCCGTCCCGAACCGGGCGATCCGCTGGCCGCCGACATCCTCGAACTCGATGCTCATGAACGGAGCTTAGGGACAAACGGCCGGATTGTGGTGGGGGCTGTATGTGCCATTTGTAGGGAAAGTTCCGGATAATCGCACATATGCGCATCACCGTCATCGAACACGAGGCCGAGGCCGGGCTGGGGTACCTCGCCGGCTGGCTCGGGCTACCCTGCCAGGTCGTGCGGCCGTACCTGGGCGAGGAGGTGCCCGCGCGGCCGGCGGACGGGCTGATCGTGCTCGGCGGCGCGGCGGCCGCCTGGGAGGACGAGCGCAGCCCCTGGCAGCCCGCCACCCGCGACCTGCTGCGCCGGGCCGTGGACGAGGCCGTCCCCACGCTGGCCGTCTGCCTGGGCGCGCAGTTGCTGACCATGGCCTGCGGGGGGACGGTCGAGCGCGGCGGGAACGGCCTCGAGGTGGGGCTGTGCGAGGTGAGCGCGCTGCCCGCCGCCGCCTCCGACCGCCTGCTGGCGGGGATCGGGACGGCGGTGGCCGTCCAGTATCACCAGGACGCCATGACGCGACTGCCCGAGGGCGCGGTGCCGCTGATGACCGGGGCCCGGTACCCGAACCAGGCCTACCGCCTGGGCGAGGCCGCGTGGGCGGTGCAGTTCCACCCGGAGGCCACGCCGGAGATCTTCGCCTCCTGGACCGCGGAGTCGGACCTGGACGCGGCGGAGGACCTCAACACCGAGGTCAAGGCCGCCGAGAGCCGGCTCGTGGCGGCCTGGCGCCCGATGGCGGAGGCGTTCGCGGCCGTCGTCAGAGCCGGCGCCTGAGGTCCAAGCCGGGGCGCGAGCCCGCGCCCGAGCCTTCGGTCGAGGTCGAGGTCGAGGTCGAGGCGGGGTTCGGGGCGGGGTTCGGGGCGGGGGCCGGGTTCTGGTTCGGGGTCGTGGCGTGCGGGCGGCGCCTGGTCGCCAGGTGCGCCACCGCGTGCACGCCACCCAGCACCAGCGGGAACGCCGCCAGCGCCGCCGTGCTCGCGGGCCCGGAGCGCACGGGCACCCCCGCCCGCCGCAGCCGCCGCCACGCCCACACCGAGTACGGGATCACCACCACGGGCGCCGTCACCGCCCCCGGCGTGTACCCCCGTGTCACGGCCGCCTGCACCAGATGGCCCACCCCGTGCAGCCCGAACCCGGCCAGCGCCGCCTGGAACACCGGGCTGCGCCCGCCCGTACGCGCCCCCATCGCCGCCGCCCCGGCCATGACCCCGCCCATCAGAGCGATGGCCACGTTCACGTGCCGCTGCGACACCTCCAGCCGCTCCCACGGCACCCCGGGGAAGCGCTCCTCCAGCCGGGGCCGCGCCCTGCGGGCCCAGCCCGCCATGGTCGCCAGTTCCTCGGCGTCGTGCACCGCCCACGCGGCCAGCAATCCCCATGTCACCGTCGCCGGAACCATCTCGCCTCCAAGAAACGCAACGCAACGTTGCGTTTAATGCTACGGCGAACCGGGAGAGAGCTGTCAAGATGGAGGGGTGCCCAGGATCGAATCCACCGCGGCGAGGCTCGCCAAGCTCGGCTTCGCCGACGGCGCCAGGGCCGCCCAGCTCGTCCGCGCCGCCCCGGCAGAGCTGGGCGACCTCCTCGAACCACTGGTGGACGTGGCCGATCCGGACCAGGCGCTGGTCTCCCTGACCCGCCTGGTCGAGCGCGAGCCCGCCGTGCTCGACCTCCTGCGCCACGACGATCACCTCAGGTCCAGGCTCCTCGCCGTGCTCGGCGTCAGCGCCGCCCTCGGCGACCACCTCGTCCGCCACCCCGGCCAGATGGCCCTGCTGGCCGAGCCGCGTCTCGGCGAGGCCAGGGCCGGGCTGCTGCGCGCCGTCGGCGCCGAACCGGACGAGGCCGAGCCGCGCGCGACGGGGACGGACACGCTGGTGGCGCTGCGCGTGGCCTACCGGGGGCGGCTGCTCCACCTGGCCGCGCGCGACCTCACCGGCGAGGCCACGCTGGGAGAGGTCACCTCCGAGCTGTCCGACCTGGCCGGCGCCGCGCTGGAGGCCGCGCTGGCCATCGCGCGGACCGAGGTGGAGGCCGAGGAGGTGCGCCTGGCGGTCGTCGGCATGGGCAAGTGCGGCGCCAGGGAGCTCAACTACATCAGCGACGTCGACGTGATCTTCGTCGCCGAGCCGCGGGAGGGCGCCGACGAGGCCAAGGCCCTGCGCTCCGCGACCCGGCTGGCCCAGGCCATGATGCGGGCCTGCACCGCGACCACCCCCGAGGGGTCGCTGTGGGAGGTGGACGCCGGGCTGCGGCCGGAGGGCCGCTCCGGGCCGCTGGTGCGCACGCTCACCAGCCATCTCGCCTACTACCGGCGCTGGGCCAAGACCTGGGAGTTCCAGGCGCTGCTCAAGGCCCGGCCCGTCGCGGGCGACCTGGAGCTGGGCGCCGCCTACGTCGAGGCCGTCAACGAGATGGTGTGGACGGCGGCCACCCGCGAGCACTTCGTCGAGGACGTGCAGGCCATGCGCCGCCGGGTCGAGGCGCACGTGCGCGCCGAGGGCGAGCGGCAGCTCAAGCTGGGCCCCGGCGGGCTGCGCGACATCGAGTTCGCGGTGCAGTTGCTGCAGCTCGTGCACGGCAGGCTCGACCCGCTGCTGCGGCGCAAGGCCACGCTCCCGGCCCTGGCCGCGCTGTCGCGGGGCGGCTACGTGGGGCGCGACGACTCGAAGGGGCTGGCCGAGGCCTACACGTTCCTGCGCCAGGTCGAGCACCTGCTGCAGTTGCACCGGCTGCGGCGCACCCACGTCCTGCCCGCCGACGAGGCCGACCTGCGCCGGCTGGGCCGGGCGCTGGGGATGCAGGCCGACCCGGTGGGCGAGTTCACGGCCCGGTGGCGGCGGCACGCCATGGAGGCGCGGCGGCTGCACGAGAAGCTGTTCTACCGGCCGCTGCTGCAGGCCGTGTCGCGGCTGCGGGAGTCGGAGGCGCGGCTGTCGACCACGGCCGCCAAGGCCAGGCTCGAGGCGCTCGGCTACGTCGATCCCGCCGGGGCGCTGCGCCACATCGCCAACCTGTCCACGGGGGTGTCCAGGCGGGCGGCGATCCAGCGGACGCTGCTGCCCGTCATGCTTGGCTGGTTCGCCGACACGCCCGACCCCGACGCGGCGCTGCTCGGGTTCCGGCAGGTCAGCGACAAGCTCGGCAGCACGCCGTGGTATCTGCGGCTGCTGCGCGACGAGACCGCGGTCGCGGCCAGGATGGCCCGGGTCCTGGGCACCGGCCGCTACGCCACCGGCCTGCTCATGCACGCCCCCGACGCGGTCGCGATGCTCGGCTCGGACGAGGAGCTGGCCGTACGCCCGAAAGACTCGCTCCTCGGCGAGGCGTCGGCCGCGGTGTCCCGGCACGAGGGCGACCCCGCGACCGCCGTCGCCGCCGTGCGCGGGCTGCGGCGCAGGGAGCTGTTCCGCACGGCCGTGGCCGACATCTTCGGCCGCATCGACATCGAGACCGTCGGCGACGCCCTGTCCCAGCTCACCGACGTGACCCTGCAGGCCGCGCTCGACGCCGCCGCCGGCAAGGCACGGCACCTGACCTCGTTCGCGGTCATCGCGATGGGCCGGCTCGGCGGCATGGAGTGCTCCTACGCCAGCGACGCCGACGTCATGTTCGTGCACTCGCCGCTGCCGGGCGTCGACGAGCGCGAGGCGACCGACGCCGCCTTCGCCGTGGCCAACGACGTGCGCCGGCTGCTGTCGCTGCCCGCCCCCGACCCGCCCCTGATCATCGATCCCGACCTGCGGCCCGAGGGCCGGCAGGGCCCGCTGGTGCGCACGCTGGCCTCCTATCGGGCCTACTACGCGCGCTGGTCGTCGCCGTGGGAGTCGCAGGCGCTGCTGCGCGCCCGCTTCTCGGCCGGCGACCCCGAGCTGGGCGCGGCGTTCACCGCGATGATCGACGAGCTGCGCTACCCCGCCGACGGGCTGCCCGACGACGCCGTACGCGAGATCAGGCGGCTCAAGGCCCGCATGGAGGCCGAGCGCCTGCCCCGCGGCGCCGACCCCGCCCTGCACACCAAGCTGGGCCCCGGCGGGCTGTCCGACGTGGAGTGGGTCGCGCAGCTCCTGCAGCTCTGCCATGCCGGGACGACGCCCTCCCTGCGCACCACCCGCACCCTGGAGGCGCTGCGCGCGGCCGTCGCCGAAGGGCTGCTGGCCCCGGCCGACGAGGCGGTGCTGGCCGAGGCCTGGCGCTTCGCCTCCCGCGTCCGAGACGCGATCATGCTGGTCAAGGGCCGTCCGGGCGACAGCGTGCCGCCCGACTCGAGCGAGCGCAAGCTGATCGCCCAGACGCTGGGCTACCCGCCCGACGGGTCGGAGGACTTCCTCGACGACTACCGCCGGGTGACCCGGCGGGCGCGCCAGGTGATGGACCGGGTGTTCTATGGAGCTTGATCATCGGGCTTGATCATCGGGCCTGATCGTTGCGCCACCACGCCTGGTGGGTGTATCAATGCGCGGTGTTATCCGTTTACGTGGATCTGGCCCTCGGCCTGGTGGTGTCGTTCCTGCTGCTGTCGCTGCTCGTCAGCGGCATCAACGAGGCGTTCGTGCGGGTGCTGTCCATCCGCAGCAAGTTCCTGTGGGCCTACCTCAGGGACACCCTGGACGGCGCCGACGCGAAGACCGGGTCGTGGCTGCCGGCCCGGGTGACCGACGTGTTCAGGGTGCTGCCGTTCCTGCGCGATCCGCGCCCCCGGCACAGCGACCAGCCCGCCCCCTCCGAACCCGGCAGCCTGCCCGGCCCCGAGACGAAGGCCGGCGACTCGATGATCAAGCTGCTCTACGAGCGGGTCAGGGAGATCGACCACGCCAAACGGGGCAGGACGAGCATCTCGAACATCCCGCCGGGCCGGTTCGCCGTCGCGGTGATGGAGCTGGCCGCGACCGACGACGGCGACGTCGAACGCTTCCTCGCCCGGCTGAAGGAGATCGACAGCCCCCTGTACGGCCACCTCAAGGGCATCTGGGAGAGCGCCCAGCGCGACCTCGACCGGTTCCGGCAGGGCGTGGAGATCTGGTTCGACGGCGAGATGCAGCGGCTGTCCATGCTGTACAGGCGCTACGTCAAATGGGTCGTGGCCGTGCTCGGCGTCGGCGTGACGCTGCTGTTCTCGATGGACGGCCTGGAGTACGCCAAGACGCTGCTGCGCGACAACGCCTTCCGCGCCTCGGTGACGGCCGTGGCCGAGGCGGGGCCCGACGCGTACGACGAGCTGAAGGCGCGGTGCACGGGCGGCGACCCGGTGCCGTGCGTCACCGAGACGCTCAGCCAGCCCGCCCTGGTCAAGATGATGGGCCAGGCCATGGTCAGCCTGTCGATCCCGGCCGAGGGCGAGCCCAGCGTCCACTGGAACGGCGGCCTGTGGTGGGACCGGATCTCCACGCCGAGCCACTGGCCGGGCTTCCTGCTGACCTACGTGGCGCTGCTGTTCGGGGCGCCGTTCTGGTGGGACGTCTTCCGCCGCATCACCGGCATCAAGTCGAGGAGCTGAGGCGCTGCCCGCCCGTGGCCGCCAGTGCGATCACGTCGGCCAGCGCGGCCAGCCCGTCCGGGTCGTCGGTGAGCCTGGCGGTGGCCAGCCGCAGGTGGGGGGAGGCGGCGGGGCCGATGACGTACCGGCTGCCGGGGGCGACCGAGATCCCGTGCGCGGCGAGGGTCACCAGGGCGGCCGGCTCGTCGCGTACCGGGACCCACAGCACCAGGCCGTCCCTGCCGCCCGTACGCACGCCGCGCGCGGCCAGCTCCGCCGCCAGCCGCGCCCGCCGCTCGGCGTAGACCGCGCGGGCCCGCGTGACGCCGTCGCGCACCTCGGCGTCGCCGAGCAGGTGGGCCAGCGTGTCCTGCAGAATCCGGCTGGTCCAGCCGGTGCCGAAGCTGCGCAGCACGCGGACCCGCTCCACCGCGTCCGCCGCCCCGCCGATCACCGCGATGCGCAGGTCGGGGCCGTGTGACTTGGAGTACGACCGCACCAGCACCGTACGGTCGGGGAAGCGCGCCCCCATGCTCACCATCGGCGAGACCGACAGCTCGCCGATCCCGTCGTCCTCCACGATGAGGGTGGAGGTGGGCTCCAGCAGGGCCGCCAGCTCGGCCGAGCGCTCCTGGGTGACGGCGTGGCCGCAGGGCGACTGGCCGCGCGGCTGGTAGACGAACGCCACGGGCCGGGCCCGCAGCGCCTTGGCGAGCGAGGCGGGGACGGGGCCGTCCTCGTCGCAGGCGACCGGGACCAGCTCCACGCCGATCGTCTCCAGGATGTCCAGCAGCCGGGCCGCGGTCGGCTCCTCGATCGCGATCCGCTCGCCGGGCAGGGCCGTGGTCTGGCACAGGAGCTGGACGCCCTCGTACCCGCCGCCGACCGCCAGCCAGCTCCGCGCGGGGAACGGCCAGGACGGCTCCACGGCGGCGCGCAGGCGCGGCGTGATCGTGGCGCGGGCGTAGTCGTTGAGCCCGTCGGCGGAGGCGGCGGCGATCAGCGCTGCCTCCAGCGGCGGCAGCAGCGCCGCGTCGGGCGAGGCGATGGTCAGGTCGATCGCCAGGCGGTCGCCCCAGTGGCCGAGCCGCTCGTACCGGATGGGGCGGGGCACGTCGGGCGGGCCCAGCACGACCGTGCCCCGGCGGCGGTCGGTGCGGATCATGCCGTGCCTGCGCAGCTCCGACCACGCCTCCGCCACCGTCCCCGAGCTGACCCGCAGCTCCCTGGCCAGGCCGCGCACCGTGGGCAGGCGGGTCTGCGGAGCCACGCTGCCCTCCCTGATCAGGTCGGTCAGGGCGGCGGCGATGCCGCGCGCGCTCGGGTCCGCGATCCGCCGCGCCAGCCAGGCCGCGTCCAATTTGTCCCCCTTAAATCTTTGTTCAGCAACAAAGATCTTCTTGTGTGCCTTGTCGACCTGAACATATGGTTTCTGGCAATTCGCGGCAACTGAAATCACTTGGGGGGTTTGTGGCGAATATTCGTCTTGCACTGCGGGATTGGGACCACCTCGTGCCCGTCGCGACCGGGCAGGTCCGGCCCGACGGCTTCGAGCTGGACCTCGAGTCCCGCGCCGTCACCCCTGACGTCCTGAGCGAGCCGGAGGTGGACGGCGGAGAGACCTCCTTCAGCCGGTACGTGCTCGGCCGCGCCGCGGGCGACGACCGGCTCGTGGGCCTGCCCGTGTTCGTCATGCGCGGCTTCCGGCACCGCTGCGTCCTCGTCCGCCGCGACAGCGACCTGACCACCCTGGAGGAGCTCAAGGGCGCGCGCATCGGGCTCACCGGCTGGCCGGACTCGGGCAACACCTGGACCAGGGCGCTGCTGCGGGCCGCCGGCGTGGACGTCAAGGGCGTCGAGTGGACGGTCGGCCCGCTGGTCGCCGGGGAGACGGGCAAGGACCGCGTCGGCCCGGTGCCGTTCCCCGACAACGTGGCGCTGACCGGCGACGGCCTGGCCGAAGGGCTCGCGGACGGCCGCCACGACGCGATCATGACCCCGTTCATGCCCGAGGAGTTCTTCACCCCGGACAGCCGCTTCCGCCACCTCCTGCCCGACCATCGGGCCGCCGAGCTGGACTACTACCGGCAGACCGGCTTCGTCCCCGGCATCCACCTGGTGACGCTCAAGCGCGAGAGCGTCGAGCGCCATCCGTGGCTGCCCGGGGCCGTGCTGGAGCTGTTCGAGCGGTCCAAGCGGCACTGGCAGGCGCGGCGCAGGCTGCTCGCCGACACCACGCCGTGGCTGCTCGACGACCTGACCGCCACGGCCCGCACGTTCGGCCAGGACTGGATGCCGTACGGCATCGACCGGAACGCCGCCATGGTCGCGGCCTTCTGCGAGGAACTGCACGCCCAGGGAATCTCGAACCGCCGCATCGAGGCCGAGGAGGTCTTCACCCCATGAGAATCGCCGTAGGACAGTTCGCCTCGGGAGAGAGCTGGGAGGGCAACCTCAAGACCTGCCGGGAGCTCGTCGACGGGGCCGTGGCGGGGGAGGCGGACCTGCTGGTCCTGCCCGAGGGCGCGCTCTCCCTCTTCGTGGACGAGCCCGCCCGCATCCGCGAGGCCGCCCAGCCGCTGGACGGGCCGTTCGTCAGCGGGCTGGTCGAGCACACGCGCGGCTCCGGGACCACGGTGATCGCCGGCGTGCACGTCCCGGCGGGCGACGGCCGGGTGGCCAACGTGCTGGTGGCGGCCAGGGGCGGGGAGATCGTGGCGACGTACACGAAGCTCCACCTGTACGACGCCTTCGGCCGGCGCGAGTCCGACAACGTCGTCCCCGGCACGAACGCGCCCGTCGTGATCGACTGCGCCGGCTGGAAGGTCGGCCTGATGACCTGCTACGACGTACGCTTCCCCGAGCTGGCCAGGCTCCTGGCCGACCAGGGCGCCCAGGTGCTCGCGCTGCCCGCCGCCTGGGTACGCGGCCCGGCCAAGGAATGGCACTGGGAGGTCATGGTGACCGCCCGCGCCCTGGAGAACACCTGCTACGTGGCCGCCTCCGGCGAGTGCGGCCGCCGCAACATCGGCGCCAGCATGGTCGTCGACCCGCTCGGCATCACCCGGGCCCGCCTGGGCGACGCGCCCGGCCTGCTGTGGTCCGACGCCTCGGCCGACGAACTCGCCGGCGCCCGCCGCACTCTGCCCGTCCTCGAGAACCGGCGCTTCGCCGTGGACCCGCGATTGGAGCCACATGTCTAGATTCGCGACGGCCGCCCTGCTCGGGGCCGCCCTCCTGCTGGCCGGCTGCGGCGCCAACCCGGAGGAGGCCGAAGGCGTGCTGGCCACCCAGCAGCCCGGCGGCCAGCCCGCCGCCGCCCAGGTCAAGGACCAGGCGCTCTACGACCGCCTGCCGGACAAGGCCAAGCAGGCCGGCCGGCTGGTCTCGGTCAACAACGGCTCGTTCCCGCCGTACGAGATCGCCGGGGCGGACGGCAGGTCCCTGACCGGCGCCGCCGCCGACATGTCGGAGGCGCTCGGCCAGCTCCTCGGCGTCAAGATCGAGCACGTCACCGTGGACGGCCTGCCCAGCTCGCTCACCGGCATCGCCTCCGGCCGCTACGACTTCGCCATCGGCCCGGTGGGCGACTTCACCGACCGGCAGAAGAACAACGACTTCGTGGACTGGGTCAAGGAGTTCGTCGTCTTCGCCGTGCCGAAGGGCAACCCGGACAAGATCGGCTCCGTGGCCGACACGTGCGGGCTGAAGATCTCGGTCATGGCCGGCGGCTCCGCCGAGGCGGTGATCAAGAGCCGGTCCGCGGCGTGCGCCAAGGAGGGCAAGCCGAAGATCACCGTGCAGTCGTACAAGGACCAGCCGACCTCCGTGCTGGCGGTCAGCTCGGGCCGGGCGGACGCGTTCTTCTCCTCGCAGGCGCCGCTCACGTACTTCGTGGCGCAGGCCGGCGGCAAGCTGGAGCTGGCGGGCAAGGGCCAGGCCAACGGGTTCGACGACCTCTACCAGGGCGCCGTCGTGGGCAAGGACTCGCCGCTGCGCGACGTGCTCAGGGACGGCATCCAGAAGCTCATGGACAACGGCACCTACGCCAAGATCATGGACAAGTGGGGGACGTCCGACAACAAGCTCGACCAGGCCGGCGTGAACATGGCGAAATCATGAGCGAGATCGACGTCGCGGGCGCCGCCCGCACCCGTCACCCACTGCGCTGGGTCGCCTCGATCGTCCTGCTCGTGCTCGCCGCCCAGCTCGTCAGCCTGCTGGTCACCAACCCCAACTTCCAGTGGGACGTCGTCGGCCGGTACGTCAACGCGCAGATCATCGGCCAGGGCATCTTCACCACGCTGCTCCTCACCGTGATCGCCATGGCCGTGGGCGTGCTCCTCGGGGTGCTGCTGGCCATCGGCCGGCTGTCGGAGAACCCGGTCGCCAGGGCCGCCTGCGGGCTGTACGTGTGGTTCTTCCGCGGCACGCCGGTGCTGGTGCAGCTCGTGCTCTGGTACAACCTGTCGTACCTGCTGCCGGAGATCTCCTTCGGCATCCCGTTCGGCCCCGCGTTCGCCGCCGCCGACACCAACGTGCTCATCACGCCGCTGCTCGCGGCCATCCTCGGCCTCGGGCTGAACGAGGGCGCGTACATGGCGGAGATCATCCGCGGCGGCCTCATGTCGGTGGACCCCGGGCAGACCGAGGCCGCCTCGGCGCTCGGCATGAGCGACGCCCGCACCTTCCGCCGGATCGTGCTGCCCCAGGCCATGCGCTTCATCATCCCGCCCACGGGCAGCCAGGTGATCAGCATGCTGAAGGCCACGTCGCTGGTCAGCGTCATCGCCCTGGCCGACCTGCTCTACACCGTGCAGTCCATCTACAACCGCACCTTCCAGACCATCCCGCTGCTGATCGTCGCGTGCGTCTGGTACCTGGTGATCACCTCGATCCTGTACGTCGGCCAGTCCTTCATCGAGCGCCACTACGCCCGCGGCGCCACCAGGAACGCCCCGCAGGGCTTCTGGTCCTTCGCGACCTTCCGCCGCCGCCGTCCCTCGGAGGTCCCCTCGTGAGCGTCCCCATGGTGCGCGCCCGCGCCGTACGCAAGCACTTCGGCCACCTCGAGGTGCTCAAGGGCATCGACCTGGACGTGGCGGCGGGCGAGGTGGTCGTCATCCTCGGGCCGTCCGGCTCGGGCAAGTCCACGTTCCTGCGCTGCGTGAACCACCTGGAGACCATCGACGGCGGCGCCATCCACGTGGACGGCGAGCTGATCGGGTTCGAGGCGTCCGGCGGCAAGGTCCGCCACCTGCGCAAACGCGACATCACCCGCCAGCGCAGGGAGATCGGCATGGTCTTCCAGCAGTTCAACCTCTTCCCGCACTTCACCGTCCTGCAGAACGTCGTCGAGGCGCCCGTCGGCGTCCGCCGCGAGCCGCGCGACCAGGCGCGGGAACGCGCGCACGCCCTCCTGCGCCGCGTGGGCCTGGAGGACAAGGCGGCCAGCTACCCCCGGCAGCTCTCCGGCGGCCAGCAGCAGCGGGTCGCCATCGCCAGGGCGCTGGCCATGCGGCCGAAGCTGATGCTGTTCGACGAGCCCACCAGCGCCCTCGACCCCGAGCTCGTCGGCGAGGTGCTGGCCACCATGAAGGGCCTGGCCGAGGACGGGCTCACCATGATCGTGGTGACCCACGAGATCGGGTTCGCGCGCGAGGTGGCCGATCGGGTGGTGTTCATGGACGGCGGCGTGGTCGTCGAGTCCGGCACCCCGGCCGACGTCCTGGACAACCCCAGCAGCCCGCGTACGAAGGCGTTCCTCAGCCGCGTACTCTAGGCCGGATGGAGACCGAGCGGCTCATCATGCGCAGGTGGCGCGACGACGACAGGGCCCCGTTCGCCGCACTGAACGCCGACCCCGAGGTGATGCGGCACTTCCCCAACCTGCTCACGCGCGAGCAGAGCGACGCCATGGTGGACCGGATCGAGCGGGACTTCGACGCGCGCGGCTACGGGCTGTGGGCGCTGGAGGTGCGGGAGAGCGGGCGGTTCATCGGGTTCGCGGGGCTGGTGCTGCAGACGTTCGACGCGCCGTTCCTGCCGGCGGTGGAGATCGGGTGGCGGCTGGCGCGCGAGGCGTGGGGGCACGGCTACGCGACGGAGGCGGCCAGGCGGGCGGCCGCGTACGGGTTCGGGGAGGCCGGGCTCGACGAGATCATCTCCATGACGGCCGTGGGCAACACGCGGTCGCGGGCGGTCATGGAGCGGCTCGGGATGACGTACGACGCGGGCGCGGACTTCGACCATCCATGGCTGGCCCCGAACAGCCCGATCCTGCGCCACGTCGTCTACCGCCTCAAACGCCCGTAACCCTGTCAGACGCCGCGGTATGCCGGTCAGGCGCTCATGGCGTACAGGACGTCGCGCAGGGCGGGCTCCCGGCCGCGTAGCCAGACCAGCCGCAGCGCCAGCCCGGGAGCCTCCTCCAGACCCGTGTCGAGCGGCACCAGCGCGCCCGAGGCCAGGTCGGCGTCCACGGCGAAGTCCGGCAGCAGCGACCGCCCCAGCCCCTGCCTGGCCCATTCGCGGGCCGTCGCGATGCCGCTCAGCTCCCGCCGCGGCCCGCCGGCCGGGAGCATGCGCTCCGCCGCCATCCGGATCGAGCATCCCGGCGGCGACACCAGCAGCGTCCCGGTGTCCCCGCCGGGCGCCGCGTTCGGAGCGCTGTCGCTCCTGAGCGCGGCGGCGCCGCACCTCGGGGCGCTGATCGCCCTGCGCGCCCTGCTCGGCGTGGCGGGCGCCCTGTGCCTGGGCGGCTCGCTCGGCCTGATCGCCGAGCTGTTCCCGTCGCCGGCCGCCCGCGCCCGCGCCACGGGCGTCTGGGCCGCCATCACCGGCACGGCCCTGGCGGCGGGCCCGCTCCTGGGCGGCCTCCTGACCGGCCTGTACGGCTGGCACGCCGTCTTCCTCGTCAACCCGCCCATCGCCCTGATCAGCCTGCTGGCCGTGGCGCGGGTCAGGTCTCCCCGTGGGGCGCGCCACATCGACTGGCCCGCCCAGGCGCTGACGTGCGCCTTCCTCGGCCTCCTGGCGGAGGCGCTGACGGACGCCCCGCTCGTCGCGGCGGCCCTGTCCCTGGCCGCCCTCGGGCTGCTGACGGCCGCCGAGCGGCGCGCCACCCACGGGCCGTCCCACGGGGCCGTCCCCCGGGGCCTGCTCTCCGCCACCTGGGCCCGACCTGCTCGCCGGCGCCGTGGCCGGCTTCTCCTTCTCCGGCGCCCTGTTCGTCCTGACGCTCCTGTTCCAGGACGCCTACCACCTCACCCCCATGGCGACCGGCCTGGCCTTTCTGCCCCTCACCCTCCCCATGGCCGTGAACCCGGTCCTCACCGGCCGCGTCGTGGCCCGCCACGGCCCGCGCCCGCCCATCGTGGCGGGCCTGGCGCTGCTGGCGACGGGCCTGGCGGGAGGGGCACTCGCCGGAGGCGGCCTGCCGGGGTGGCTGCTGGTCATGGGGTTCGGCCTGTCGCTCTGCCTCCCGGCCCTGACGGTGGGCGTGCTCGCCGGAGCGCCGCCCGGCACGGCGGGCACCGCCGGAGGCGTGCTCAACGCCGTACGCCAGGTCGGGGCCACCCTCGGCGTCGCCGTGCTGGGCGGGCACCGGGACGGCCCACTCCTGACGGCGGCCATTCTCACCGCTGTGACCTGCGTTACCTACGGCGCTATAGGCTTCCCCGGGAGAAGGTCAGGACGGCGTCCCGCGGAGTGAGATCCATGTATTTCCAGCATTCCGACGACATCTGGCGAGACTTCCCCGAGCTCGTGCCCGGGGTCCTCTACGCCGAGGGCATCACGGCCGACGTCTCCGCGGCCGCCCCGATCGCGGCCTACACCGAGCGCGCCGCCGCGCGGCTCGCCGGTGTCGCCTCCGAGAGCGAGCTCCCGGAGATCCAGGCGTGGCGGCGGACCTTCTCGAAGATGGGGCTCAAGCCCACCCAATATCGCTGCGCGTCGGAGTCCCTGCTGCGCCGCTTCAGGAAGGAAGGCTCCCTGCCGGGCCTGCACCCCCTGGTCGACCTGTGCAACGCGATCTCCATCGCCTACGCCATCCCGGTGGCCGTGTTCGACGTCTCGCGCATCGGGCGGCACCTGGAGGTCCGTCACGCCACGGGCGACGAGACGTACGTGACCTTCTCCGGCGAGACCGAACGGCCGCCCGCCCAGGAAGTGATCTTCGCCGACGCGGACGGCCGGGCCCACGCCCGCCGCTGGAGCAACCGCCAGAGCGGCCACTCCGCCGTCCGCGACACGACGGCCGGTGTCCTGATCGTCGCGGAGGCGCTGCACGACTCGGCGGCCAAGGACATGGAGGCCCTCACGGCCGCCGTGTCCGGCGAGCTGAACACGCTCTGGCCCGTCACCCCGAAGGCGGCCGTCCTCGGCCCGTCGTCGCGCCGGTTCGAGTTCACGGGGGCGTGAGGCCGTACAGGACGGCGTCGGCCAGGGCCGCGGCCTGACCGGCGGGGGAGAACAGCTCGGGGCAGGCCAGCCAGGTCGCCGCCGTCCCGTTCACGGACATGATGATGGCCAGCGCGGCGGTCTCGGCCGACAGCCCGTCGCGCAGTCGCGCCCCGGCGAGCGACTCCATCAGCCCGCGCTTCCAGCCCTCCATCACGATCCGCTTGTCCCGGAGCCCGCTGTCCAGCTCCGGGATGCCCTCGGCGCTGCGCATGGACAGCGCGAACACCTCCCGTAGCGTCGCGTCCCGCTCCAGCGCGGTGAAGAACGCCACCAGGAAGCGCCTGAGCCGCTCCATCACGGTCCCCTCGCCGTCCAGCGCCCCCCAGGCGGGCGCGGCGGCCTCGGCCCACAGCTCACTGATCGTCGCCAGGTAGAGCGTGGCCTTGTCGCCGAAATGGTGGTATGCCGCTCCCCGCGTCACTCCCGCCCGCGCGGCGATCCCGGCGAGCGTGGCGGCCGCGTAACCGCGCTCGGCGAACACCGCGAGCGCCGCCGGCCCCGCTCCCGGTCGGGAGCGCGCGTGCCAGGTGGTCGACGGCCGCGGCCGCACCTTGCTCCCCGGCCTGATCGACGCCCACGCCCACGTCTTCCCTGGCGACCTTGAGCAGGCCGCCCTCTTCGGCGTCACCACGGTCCTCGACCTGATGTCCGACCCCGCCCAGGCCGCCGCCCTGCGAGCCCCGAGCCCCGGCAGGGCCGACCTCCGCACGGCCGGCACCGCCGCCACGGTGCCGGGCGGCTATGGCTGGTACCTGGTGGACATGGGTCTCCTCCCGCCCTTCCCCACCCTCACCGGCCCCGACCAGGCGGACGCGTTCGCCGAGAGCCGGTTCGCCGAGGGGTCCGACTACCTCAAGATCCTCCTGGACGACGGCTCCACGACAGGTATCCCCACCCCGGCGCTGGCGGAGGAGACCGCCGCCGCGCTGGTGGCGGCGGCCCACGACCGGGGCCGGCTCGCGATCGCCCACGCCCTCACCGCGGCCACCGCCCGCCAGGCCCTGCGCGCCGGGGTGGACGTGCTCGGCCACGTCTTCGTCGACCGGCCGGACCCCTCCCTGGCGGACGAACTGGGCGGCACGGCGGTGATCCCGACCCTGGCGGTGCTGGGCGAGTTGTTCGGTCAGGCCGGCGCGGGCAAGGACCTGGCCGCGGACCCCAGGGTCGCCCCCTTCCTGGCCGAGTCGTCGCGCCGCATGCTGACGATGGGCCCGCTCCCCCTGCCGGACGGTGCCCGGCACGATCCGGCCACGGCCACGGCCACGGCCACGGCCACGGAGACGGCCACGGAGACGGCCACGGAGACGGCCACGGAGACGGCCACGGAGACGGCCACGGAGACGGCCACGGAGACGGCCACGGAGACGGCCACGGCCACGGAGACGGTCGGGCGGCTCCGGGACGCGGGTGTCACCCTGCTCGCCGGCTCGGACGCCTCCAACGTCGGCACGGCCCACGGCGTCACCCTCCACCAGGAACTCGCCCTGCTCGTCAAGGCCGGCCTCACCCCCATGGAGGCCCTCACCGCCGCGACCGCGGCCCCGGCCGCCCGATTCGGCCTCACCGACCGCGGCGCGATAGCCCCCGGCCTCCGCGCCGACCTGCTCCTCGTGAACGGCGACCCGGCCGCCAACATCGACGCCACGCTCGACATCGCGGGAGTCTGGCTGGCGGGCCACCGCCTGCCCGGCCGGTAAGGAACCGGGTTGCCGGGTCGCCACATGGGGTGTGATCGGCGGGAGCGCGCTGAAGATCCGCAACGCTGCTCCTGGCTCCTCACGCGGGGGCCGCGGTGTGGGGCATGTGCGGGGACATGGCTGGACCGCAGGTCAGTGGGCTCTCACTCGTGCGGCATATCACTCATAGTCATCATGAGATTACTTTGAGTGGCGAGAGTGGCGCGCGACGGTCGCCGCCCTCCACTGGAAGGGAGCGTGCATGGCTCGTACCTCTTCACACCGCTCGCGTGACGCGGCGATCGCCGGAGCGATTCTCGGCTCGGCCCTGCTGGCGGTGTCCACCGCGGCGCCGGCGAGTGCCGAGACGGTCCACGTCCAGGTCCAATACATCGACACCGATCCCTACGGCGTCACGAAGTACGACGTCCGCTTCAACGGGACCGTTTCGTCCAACGGCCCCTACGGCTACGTCATCAACGGCGAACTGGACGCCTACTGCCACCATGGCGCCCTGACCGCACAGTCCGTCAGGCTGGACTACGGCGCCACGCATCGCGGCTGGCAGGACGTGAGGTACTGGTGCTCTGACACGCCGGTCCCCATCCACCTCAATGGGCAGAGGGACTACGGCGACACCGTGGACCTGAAGGTCGGCGCGACCAGCGGCGTCTTCAACACCTACAACTTCGGCCACACCTACCGAGTCGGCATCGGAACCGACTGACGATCCACGGCGATCACGTTCGGGCCGTACCACGATGACGCGCCGGCGCTCCAGGGAGCCCACCGGCTCCTCCCACCTGCACGAACGGCCCGGCATCATGATTCGATGCCGGGCCGTTGCCGTACGGTCTCTGTTCGGTTCAGAGGGCCGCCGTCACACGTCGTAGGTGTGATCTATAGGGTCGGCTGACCTGCCGAGCCCTTGATCATTTAGCCTCCTGTTCCGGCCCTGTTCCGGTTTCCGGCTCCTCGGGATGGAATGCGAGGTCGATCACCTTTCCGGCCCGGCCCTCAGTGCCGGGGATCAGGTGCGTGTACACCCGCAGCGTGTAACCGGGGTCCTGGTGCCCGAGATATTCGGCCAACGCCTTCACGGACACCCCGGCGTCGAGCAGCAGACTGGCGTACAGGTGCCGCAGGGCGTGCATCCCGTGCTTGCGGTTCCTCTGGTTGCGGCGCCCCGGCACCCGTGCGTCGAGTTCCGCCTGAGTGACCACGCCCGCACGCACCAGAGCAGGCTTCCAGACGTAGGTGTTGATGTAGTTGCGGTTCAACGCCTTCGCCTCACGGCTGGTGATGACCAGCCTCAACGTGTGGGCGTCGCCGTCCACCTCCTCCCAGGGCAGGGTGACCTCTCGGGCAGGGAACTGGTCCAGGTACTCCCGCAGAGCCTCGGCGACCGAATCCGGCAGGGGGATGGTCCGCTCGCGATCGTGCTTCGGTAGGCCGAACAGCAGCTTCGCGTCGATCAGCTTCACCTGCTGCCGTACGTGGACCACGCCCTTGTCGAAGTCCACGTCGTCCACGGCGAGACCGAAGATCTCGCCCTGGCGCAGCCCGAGGCCGGCGCCCAGCGTCGCGAGGATCCTGTACCGCTCGGGAAGCGCCTTGGTCACCGCCAGCAGGCGCTCCACGGGCCACGGCACCACCCTTCGCGTGTCCGGCTGGGGCTTCTTGACGACCTTCGACGCGCACGGGTTCTTGGCGATCAGGTCGTCGTCCACGGCGCTCTGCAGGAGTTGTTCGAGAAACGCGAGTACGCGGTTGGCGGTGCTTTTCGCCAGCCTCTTCTCAAGCTGCTTGACCCAGGTTCGGATCTCGCTCGGCCGGAGCGAGCCGATCTCTCGCTGGCCGAACTTCGGCTTGATGTGCACCCGCCAGAAGCCCTCGTAGATCTGTCGAGTGGACGGGTCGGCGGTGAGCGACGCCAGCCAGCCCTCTTCGCCCTCCACGAGGTCGGCCAGACGCTTCTTGCCGCCGTTGGGGTCGATGTAGTTACCCCGCGCCTTGTCGGCGTCCATCATCGAGCCGTGCTTCTCGGCCTCGGTCTTCTTGACGAACGCCTTGGTCTGCTCCCGGCCTTCCAAGTTCGTCCAGACCGCTAACCAGCGCTTCCCTTTCCCGTGCCGCGTGGTCTTTTCTCGCTTCGGGGTGCCGTCCGGGTCCGTCACGGTCTTGAACCACAGGTCTTTGACGCGGGCCATCGTGCTGCTCCTTGAGGGGTTGGGGCCGGCGCGCGGCAGGCACCCCTGGGTCCGGCGTTTGCCCTGGTCGCGAGCCCGCAAGCTCACGCCAGCCGTCTCCTGGGACGTCGCCCGATCGCACGTTGTGATCTTCGTGCGTGCGTCTCGTGCATCTACACGCAGCGCGCTATGGTGTGTATCTGACGCGTCAGACGCGTCAAGTTGTATTCTTTGTATCACACGTGACCACCGGAACACGGCGAGAGCCCCGGACCGCCCACCCCTCAGGAGCAGCCCCCGGCCAAACAACGAGAAAGGCGCCCCCCGCAAGAGCGGAGAGCGCCTCACCACATCACCAATGACACCGCACCCCTGACCGGTTCCAGGTTGGTCGCCAGGCAAACCGATCGGGTTGGTGCCCCTAGATGCTTGGAGCCGAAGATATCACCTCGCCAAGCGTTCCCCTCGGCGCGCCCGCATCACAGGCGCGCGCCGCAGCCGAACGCCTCGCAACCCTCGCTCATCCCCTCCCGTACGTCGGTCCTGTCAGCCGTGCCCGAAGGCATGTGCCGCGCCCCCTCCCAACAGGCGTTTCTCCGTGCCGTCAAGGAGCACCCTGACGCGCTCACGCTGAAGTGCCACGCCTACCGCAACCTCACCGATGTGGCGGCCAAGCTGGCCGGCTGGGCTGACTGGACGACGATGACCACTCGCCCGACTGAGCAGCGCATCGCTGATGACCTCGACCTGGCGCTATCGACCGTGAAGCGCTGGATCCGGTGGCTGCGCGAGCGCGGCCTCCTCGGCGTCGTCGAGGAGGGCACCACCGTCCGCTTCCGCAGGGGCACCAGGTGCGGACTCGACGACGACGGCTTGGGGAATCGGGCGGCTGTCTGGGTGCTGTGCGTCCCGGCCGTCGAGCAGGACGCACCCGACATGTGCACCGACAAAACGACAACTGAACCCCCTTCCTGTACTTCCCGTAGGGGAGTACAGGAAGGTCCTACGCACGCGCGCGAGGAAAGATCATCTCCGCGCCGCCAGAACCGAATCTCGACGACGAACGAGGCCGCCGCCACGCCGGGGACCCGCAAGCACGCGCTCCAGATCGCCCAGAACATCCACGACGAGAGCGCTACGCTGCGGCGGCTGTCTCCGTGGTACATCCGGCACCTGACCAGGGTCTTCGTCGCTGCGGGGTGGACCGCCGCCGACGTGCTGCACGCCCTCGACCACCAGCCGGACGGCGCGGCCTGGACCTACACCTGGACCAGTCGCGACCAGATCCGCAACGTCTCCGGCTGGGTGCGGTTCCGGCTGTCGGCGTGGCTGGACGAGCACGGCCGGCCCTTCCCCGGCAAGTCGCAGCGCCTCGCGGCCGCAGCCGCCCAGCTCCGCGCAGAGCGGGCAGCGCTGCAGGAGCGGTTCGACGAGATGAGGGCTCGCCGCGTCGGTGGGCCGGTCGAGCTGCCACCGAGGTTGAGCAGGGCGGAAGCTCTCGCGGCCCCGCCCGTGGCCGAGCCGGGCGACACGTCTGGTCCGGGCGAGGCTTACCGGGCGGCGCGCGCGGTGTTGGAAGCGAAGCGGCTGCAGCGGGAGGCCGAGCGTCTTCGGTGGTTGGCGTCATGAGCGACGAGTACGCCGAGCGGGCGCAGCGAGCACGGGAGTTGCTGGCGCGGTCGTCGCCGGCGGCTGCTCGGGCGATGCGGGCTCGTGAGCGGGAGGCGGCGCGGGCGCCCCGGGTGGTGGAAGAAGGGCGGTGGGCCTTGATCGACCGGCAGGTGCAGCAGTCGATCGAGGCGCAGCCGCAGCTCGTCGAGGTCTCGCCGCCGGAGGTTGAGCCGGAGGCGGAGGACAAGGAGGCGGAGCGACGCCGGGTGTCGTTGGCGCGGGCACGGATGCGAGCCCGCGCACACCGACAAAACGACAAATCCTGATCCAACCCAGCGGAGCCGGAGCCAGCGGTTCACGGACGTCCCCAGGTGCGTCTGTACGCGCGTCAGCTCCACGGAGACGCGCTGTCAGTACGCTTCTGGTACATCTGACGCGTCATGCATTGCTCATCGCTTAGGACGCGTCTGACGCGTTAACCAAATCGTTACAAGAGGAGGGATCACCGCACCCCTAAATGTCTACGTCACCCTCTTATGTGTGTTAGCGTCGAAGACGTAACACCACAAGAACCGCACCTGACCAGCCGAAACGCCGCACAGGGCGCCCCAATCGGCACCACCGCCTGGCTGGACGGGCCCGACAAGATGTGCTGATAGCGGCACCGCAATCAACCACCAGGCTCCGGCCCCGCGACCGCCACGGTCGCGGGGCCGCGGCATGTCGCAAGGAATCACGCCATGAACAGGATCACCCGGCTGTACACCCGTTCCACCAATGCGTCCGCGCTCGGCATCCAGATCTGCCACCTCACCATCTACCTCCCCGGCGAGGCGGACCTGTCCGGCGACGTCACCGAAACTGGCGGCGTGAGCTGGCTGTGGTTCGCCGGACAGCGCGCAGACACCGACTTCACTGGGCACCGCCGCCACATCGCCTATGACGGCGACGACCTGTTCGAGGAGCACACCGAGCCGGACCAATGCCAGAGCCTGGAGGGCTACCTGGAGGACGAGCACCAGAAGTTGACCGCTGATGGCTGGAGTCTCCTCCCGCACGACTTCGGCATCTCCGAGACGACATCCCGCATCATCGCCCGCTCGTACGAACTCGCCTCGCACGCCAAGCGCTAGCGATCCGATCATTCAAGGAGAACGACATGGACACGATGACCACCCGCACCCACACCGAACTGCTCGCCGCAGTGAAGGGAATCCGCAACGCGGGCGGAACCACCAGCCAGATGCTCGCGACCATCGCCCGGATGCTGACCAACCCGGCCGCCCCTGAGCAGTACGAGGACATCCTGGACGCCGTCACCAAGACGGCCGCCCACCACTTCGCCTACGAGAGGGACACCGGCCCCACGCCGCACCCGGACGACGCCACGTACGACAACCTCACCCCCGAAGGCCAGATGGTCGTCATCCGGCACGTCATCTTCGACTTCGGCGTCCGGGTTCAGCCGGCCACCACCCTGGCCAGGGAGGCGGACACGACCACTCGTTACCTGGCCGTCGCAATCGACGACTCCGACACCTTCGAGCTCGGCATCGACGGTGCTCCCCTCCCCGCGCACCACCTGGTGGCCATCGCTGAAGCCGAGGAGTACGACGAGAACGGCGAGACGAAGCTGTTCCCCCTGCCCAACGTCGTCGCCATCCTCGACACCGGCATCCACCTCGACGACGACGCCCCCGAGCTGGACGGCCTGCTCACCGCTCACGGCTGGAAGCTGATCGGAGACAGTGACAGCCACCCCGACAACGCCGAGCACGAGGTCGCCCCGACCAACCTGGAGACGACCCCGCCCGGCATCGAGTACCACGACGGCCGCCCGAAGCCGTACTACCTCGCCGGCCGGAAGAAGCTCGACGAGCGCGGTTCGCTGGTGGACGCGCTCCTCGTGGCCACGTTCACCGCCGCCCAGGCCACCGACCCCGCCACGTCCGACCTTGACCACGTAGGCGTCGAGATGCTGCTGGTCGGCGCCTCCCGCGCTGCCGTGGACGACCGGCTCGACTTCGAGCAGATCGTCCGGGGCAACGCTGGCCTCGACTGCAAGCGGCGCCTGCTCATGGCCGCGTGCGCCGCGATCGACACCGCGCTCGACGTGATCAGCGACCGCGCTACCTGCCGCACCTGCGACGGCCCCGCCGTCGCCCGCACGACGGACGGCAAGCCCGTCTGCGCCAACACCTGCCACTGAGCCCGCACGAAAGGACCACGAACATGCTGAGTGACCTGATCGACCTGCCCGAGGGCTGGGAGTGGAGCGTCTACGGCGATACCCCGGTCTGCCCGGACGGCTACGAGATCGAGGCGGACGGCACCTGCCCGGACGGCCATGTCTCGCCCCTGCTCGACATGGGCCTCATCTGATCCCCACCACCCGAACGGAACATCATGGATACCACCACCCGCGGCATCGCCGAGGACTTGTTGCTCGTCTTGCGTCGCCTCAACCAGGCCGATGACCAGAAGCTCGCCCGCGACCCCGGCCCGTTCGGGCACGTCCGGCACGCGCTCATCGCGATCATGGAGACCGCCGACTGGGGCCCTGCCCACGCGAGCGAGGCCATCCAGCACGCCATACAGGAAGGCTCGATGCTGTTCAGTGCGATGCTGGCCACACGCGCCGTTGATTGCGGTACCGCAATCAACAGCATGACTTGGCCGAACACTGCCTCTGCCGAGATCAGCGACGAGCTGGCGCAGCAGATCGCCGACGCGATCGGCGGACACTTCCACGGCGACCGCAACTACTGGCCGCAGGTCATGGACGACGAATGGGACGGCGGCAGCGGCCGCGTCATCGTCTGGGAGCACGGCGAGGACGACTGGACGGTCTTGGCCTGCCACGGCGGCCGGCCGGACTACTCCCCGGTGGAGTACGAGCCGGTTCCGCTGCCTGCGGGCGTATGGGTCGAGCCGATCAACCACTACGCCCTGCGCGTCCTGCCCCGCCAGTAAAGCCTCGAGAACGGCGATGGCCGGACCCGCCACAGGTCCGGCCATCCCAACACCACAAAAAGCCCCGAACCCTCATCGCCACGACGAAGGCCCAGTGCGTCCCAGGGTAACTCACCCGCCGGGCCGTGACAGACCATCCAAAAGGGGAGCATTCGTGAACCGCGCCGCCGATGGCGACGACGACAACACCGAGCACGAACCGGTCAGCATCACCGACGTCTTCCCCGTCGAGATCCACGACCAGTGCAACGACTGCCCGGCCCGCGCCGACGCGCCCCCTGCGCAGCACAGCTACTCCTGCTCCGCCAACTGGAGGTAGCCCGCCATGAGTAACGACAACCTCGACCAGGAACGCGGCTACGCCTACAGGGCCGTCAGCCCGAACGGCGGCGGCAACGTCTACGTCACCGGCCGCCCCTGCGTCACCTGCGCCCCTCCTCAGCCCGACCCCAACAACCGGCACCCCGTGCCCTGTGAATGGGCACGAGCACACGCCTGGAACACCGTCCGCAACTGGGGAGCGGGCGCCCACGTCCGCCGCATCCCCATCAACGAACTTCCGCCCGAACTCCAGCCCTGAAAGGAACTGATCATGCCCATGCAGCCCAACCGCAGCGCCGCCGGAATCATCCAGCGCCTCCGCAACGACGGGTTCACCGTCAACATCCCCGACGAGCCACACCGCCGCATCTACCAGCTCCGGCTCAGCCGCGGCCTGTACTTCGGCACGCTCGACGTCTCCGCCGACAAGGGCCGCGCTCTGCGGATCTCCCTCACCTGGCAGCCGAACCTCAGCAAGCGCGAGCGCGCTGGCGCCACCTACATCATCGGCCTCCTCAACACCCTGCCCGAGCAGGGCTGGAACAACTGAAAGGCCAGCGTGACGAGCACCGTGATCGGGCTGCTGCTTGCCGCCCGAGGCTGGGGCACCCGCGTGCATCTGCGGCTGGCCGACGACGACCGCCTCGACCAGCGGCGCCTGACGGCCGCGCTGACCCTCGGGGACGGCGACAACGACACCGAGATCTCCGAGGTCGAGGAGTACCCCGCCGCCCACCTGATCGTCGGACGCCTGTCGCACCCTGGCGACCGGCCGCGCAACGAAGTGGCCGCAGTGCTGCTCAACCAGTACTTCCCGCCCGCCGCCAACCGGTGGTGGCTCGACATTCACGGCGGCGTCGTCCTCACCGGACTGTGCCACTGCGGCGCCCCCACAGATCTTCCCGCCCCCGTCTACGACGTGGCGCGTGCTGCGTCGATCTTGAGAGGAATCGTATGAGCAGGAGAATCAGGCCCGCCGTCAACCCGGCCACCAGCCACAGCGTGATCACCACGAAGGCGCAGGGCTGCGGGTGGTCCCTCGCCACCAGCCCGGCCGACGAGGACGGCACTACCGAGATGGCCCTGACCCGCGACGCGTGGCAGATCATCGTCGCGTTCCGGGCGGGGAAGGCGTGCGCGGCCGTCGTCCAGTACCCCGGCCAGTCCCGCCCGATGACCGTCCTGGCGATCAGCAGGCTGAGTCGCTACCTGCGGGGCGACCGGGAGCAGATGTCGGCGCTCGACTGCGGTCAGCGGGTCATCGTCGGCGACAAGGCCGGGACGATCACGGACATCGTCCCGGACGAGGACACGAAGGTCCGGCTCGTCGTCTCCTACGACGACGGCACCAACGGCGACCCGTTCACCACGCACGTCCGCGCCGAGGAGAAAGTGGCTGTGCAGCAGTGAGCGCGCCCGGCCTCTTCGCCGCCGACTTCGAGGATGAGGACGACGACCTGCCGGGCGTTGAGCGGCGCATCTGCCCCTCATGCGGCAGGAACTCCCGCATCGTCACGCGCGGCGACTCGTACAGCGCGATCGTGTCCAAGTGCTGCGAGGTCCCGCTGCCAGGGATGAATGACGAGCTGCCCGACAACGAGGGCCAGGACGACGAGCCGACCGTCCTCATCGAGGACGGCAACCTCGTCTGCCCCTGGCCCGACTGCCGCACCGCCAACAACATCGTCGAACTGGACGTGGCGAGCCGAGAGAACGTCCTGTCCCTCTCAGACAACGGCGTGATCAACGCTCACCTCGGCGACAGCAGCTTCGAGAGCGACGGCTACGAGTGCCTGACGTGCAACCGCGCCGTGTCGATCCCGGACAGCTACGAGATAACCCACTCCTGACCGCTAACAGCGCTACCGCTTTTAACGAATTGAAAAGGGAGAACGCCACGATGGCGACCAAGAAGAAGACGGGTAAGCGCCGCCCCGTGACGCAGGCGATGAAGGACCGCAGCGCCGCCAGTCGCGCGGCAGCGCGGGAGGCGCTGCACACGTACGCGGTGCTGTGCCTGAACGACCCGGCCGAGCTGGAGCGGTTCCGGTCAATCGCCGCGAGCATCGGCTGGAAGCTCGACCCCGCCAGCGACGAGCCCGGCTACTCGCTGCAGAACGCGCTGCTGCTGGCCGCGCAGCGCCGCCCCCTCACGCACTGCGGCGGCTTCGACTACTGGATCAGCCAGGGCCGGTGCGTGGCCGAGGGGGAGACGTCGCTCGGCACGTTCCGCCACATCGGCCGGAAGAAGAGCGACGAGGAGAAGACCAAGGAGAAGACGCTGGCCGAGGAGGGCTGGCAGTCCTCCAAGCGCGGGCCTCGCTACTACGTGAAGAAGGGCACGTTCGACGTCGCGCAGACCTCGCCGCGCGAGCGGTGCCCGCACTGCGGCACCGCCCCGGCCGACGAGGAGGACCGGACCACGCGCTGCCCGCCGGACTGCGCCGTGTTCGCGCCCAGGCCCGGCGGCAAGCCGCCCCGCGTGATCGTCGTCGAGTTGCTGCAGGCGCAGCTCCTCGACACCGACGAGGACGAGGGCGGCGGGGAGTGAACCCGGCGACGAAGACGGGTCGCCGCCAGCTCGCCCGCAGGGCCCGCCAGTTCGGCTACTTCGACATCCCGGCCAGCCCTGGCCAGTGGCGGCGGTACCAGGTCAACTGCCCGCTCTGCACCGAGCAGGTCAGCGCCGCATGGGAAAGCGGCACGACCCATACCGCGCTGCTCGACGCCGCGATGGACGAACACCTGCTCCGCGACTGCGAGCACGGCCACCAGCAGTAATCACCCCCGCGCAGGGCGGCGGGTGGCTGCTGCCCTGCGTCTCACCTGATGAGGCACATTGATCACGATTAAGCACAACCACGAAGACGGCACCCTCGTCTACGGCACCCGCAAGGGCGACGGCGTCTTCGACATCATCCGCAAGCGGGAGCACGGCTACTTCAAGTTCTTCCCCTCGCTGCGGATGATCGGGCTCCGCAACTCACGCGACCGAATTGCTGACCGGTGGGCGATCAACGCCGCGGCCAAGGCCCTGCGCGCGGCGGGGTTCGAGGTCGAGGTCGAAATCGACGACGAGCACCGTGACCGCGCCCAGGTCCTGGAGGACCAGGCCGACCGGCTCGACGACCGTCGCGACGCACTGGAGCGGAAAGCTGACCGGCACGCTGGGGCGGCCGCGGCCGCGCACGCTCGTGCCGACCAGCTCGGCGAGCGGTTCGCGGGCGGACAGCCCATCATCCCCGGCCACCACTCCGAGCGGGGCGCTCGCGCCGACCAGAAACGCATGCACCAGGCGATGCGCAAGAGCATCACCGAGGACGACCAGGCGCAGAGCGCCGCTCAGCGCGCGAACGCGGTCGGCAGCCAAATGCGGCACTCCGCGCGACCATCCACGACCGCGCGACGGATCAAGACGGCCGAGGCCGATCTTCGCAAGATCGATCGGTCGCTGGACGGCTACCAGCGGATCTTCCGCGACCATGCAGGCAACCCGTACTACATCGAGATCCACGAGCCCGCCCAAGGCGACTACCGGGATATGCAGCTCGCCCGCAAGGCGCAGTTGGAGAACCAGCTCGAATACGACCGGGCCCAGCTCGCCGCTGCGGTGGAGGCGGGCGAGTTCGTGGAGTACGGCAAGCACAACGTGCACGTCGGTGACACGGTCGTCTACTGGCGTCGGAGCCTGGTGCTGAAGGTCAACAAGGTGACCGTGAGCGCCGATTCCGGCTACTCCTGGCCCGACAAGGTGAAGTTCACCGACATCCGCGCCATCGAATGCCCGCACGGCGAGGATGGGCCAGCCGTCATCGCGCCGAACCGACCCGCGAAGAAGGCCCCGGCCAGACCGAAGGTCGAGGTGCCGAAGCTCGACACCGAGAAGCTCAAGGCGGCCGCGAACATGGCCGACAACATGCGGGTGGGCCGGGACCGTGAAGCGTTCGTGTCCCCGCCCGCCGTGGTGGACCGGCTCATGGAGCTGGCCGAGATCGAGTTTGGCATGACGGTCCTCGAGCCCTCAGCGGGCACCGGCAACATCGCGGCCGCTCTCGTCGAGTTGGGCGCGGTCGTGGACTGCGTCGAGCTCGATCGGAACCTGTCTGATGTTCTCGCCGAGCGCGTCCCAGGCGCACACAGGATCCTCGTTCGGGACTTCCTCGACACAGAGCCCGAGGGCCAGAGCTACGACCGGATCGTGATGAACCCGCCGTTCTCCGGCGGCAAGGACATCGCGCACGTCGCGCACGCGCTCAGCTTCCTGAAGCCCGGCGGCCGGCTCGTCGCAGTCATGGGAGCCGGGGTGATCTTCCAGCAGTTCAAGGCGGCTGCGAAGTTCCGCGCCTTGGTCGAGGAGCGCGGCGGCGAGTTCGAGCCCTTGCCTCCCGAGTCGTTCGCTCCGGCCACAAACATCAACACGGTCGTCGTGGTCATCCCCGCCGAGTAGTAGCCGCCGACCGTACGCGCCCCCGCCCCGAGCGAGGGGCGGGGGCTTCCTCCCCGGAGACCCCGTGAAGATCATCTTCTCGTATGGGCTGGGCCTGGACTCGACGGCGATCCTGCTGCGGTGGCTCACCGAGCCCGGCTCACGCTGGTTCGACCTGCGTGACCTCGTGGTCGTGACGGCGCAGACCGGAGACGAATGGGTGGAAACCGCCTACCTCGTCGAACAGCATATCTACCCGCTGCTCGCCCGCCACGGCGTCCGTACCATCCAGGTCGCCCGAGCCGGCCGCCACCAGGCGGACGGCATCGTGATCCTCGACGACACCACCCACCCGATCCTGTGCCTGTCGTCAGCACCGGGCGCCTACCGCCTCAGCGAGGAACTGCTGTCGGTGGCGACCGTGCCCCAGTCCGGCGGCATCAGGAAGTGCTCGCTGAAGTTCAAGGGCTGGGTCCTTGACCAGGTCATCGCCCAGATCGTCGGCGACGAGGAGTTCGTCCACGTCATCGGGTTCGAGGCGGGCGAGGTCAAGCGGATGATGCGCGACATGCCGCTCGGCCCCGGCACGCGGATCCCGTCGTACCCCTTGATCGAGTGGGGGTGGTACCGCGACGACTGCGAGCAGTACGTCCTCGACCTGCTCGGCGTGCGATGGCCCAAGTCGGCGTGCGTCCAGTGCCCGTACGCATTTTCGCTGGCAGAAGGCCGTGATCGAACCATCCCGCGCTATCTGGCCAACCCGTATGAGGCGCTGCTGGGGTTGACGATGGAGCACCTGGCCGTCGCGGTGAACCCGCGGCAGGGTCTCCTCGCCGGGGCCCAGCTCTACGACCTGATCGCCTCGAACCCCGACAGCGGGCCGCTGCTGGAGCTGTTCGAGCGGCATCTCGACCGGCTGCCGTGGGCGATCTACGACATGCGCCGCGCCATGGCGGCCAAGCCCGGCGACGCGATGGCGCGCGGCCAGACCCACCGGTCGCTGGAACTCCTCGTCGAGGGCTCGCGCGCCGACATGCTCGCCCACATCGACCGGGCCGCGTACCTGCTCGGCCGCAAGGTCGAGACGGACGGCCGCCACCACCGGGTGTGGCTGCGCACCCGGAACCTCTACTACCCGTGCGTCGAGCACATCCTGACCGCCGCGCCCGCGCTGGCGCACGACAAGACCTATCGCTCCTTCGAGACGGCATGGCTGGCGGGGCTCAACGGGCCTGCCCAGCTTTCGCTCTCGTTCTAACCCCTCGCTATCCGCGAAAGGCGACACCACAGATGAACCGCCACTCTGCAGTACCCCCTGCCCAAAATCACAACGCGTTGGCGCTCGTCAAGGCGAGTCGCGCTCTGCGTGCCGTGTCCGTGTTCTGGTCATTCCCCGGCCGCTATGAGGCGGTCGTCACGGCCACCGGCAGCATCGTCTACCGCCAGTTCCCGGAGATGATCCGCGTCCCGTTCCCTACGGAGGGCGAACTGGCCAAGGCTGTCGCGCAGACCCGCGTCGCGCAGGCCGCCGCCGAGGAGTCCGCCCGCGGGGAGGACTCGTGCTGAACCGGCTCTTCCCCGACGACATCGACGTTGTCGAGATGTTCGCGGGCGGCGGCGGCTCCGGAACCGGGATCGCCGCCGTCCCCGGCACAAAGATCAAGTTCGCCGCCAACCACGCCAAGCCCGCGAAGTGGACGTACGTCGAGAACCACCCCGACGTGGACTTCTGGCTCGGCGACGTCCAGGCGGCCGACGCCATCGAGAAGTTCCCCTACGCCAGCTTTTTCTGGGCCTCGCCGGCCTGCCCAGCGTTCTCCACGGCGTCGGGCGAGACGCGGTACTTCGACAAGGAAAACCAGATGGCCCTCTGGGCCGACGACCTGGACAACCTGACCGAGCACCAGAAGACGCGCATCCGGTCCCGGGCACTGATGGAGGAGGTCGTCACCTACCTTCGCCACTGCCAGGAGAAACACGGCAAACCGGTGCTCGGCTTCGGCATCGAGAACGTCGTCCAGGCGAGGCTGTGGGCGCACTGGGACCGGTGGATCCGCGAGCTGAGGAAGCTCGGCTACATCATCCAGATCCACGCCGTCAACGCCGCGCACGTGCAGGGCCGCACCACGCTGCCGACCCCGCAGTCCCGCGACCGGATGCTCATCTCCGGCATCCACGAGTCCGTGGGCCGCACGCCGAACTACCGCAAGTGGTTCGACCCGTACGCCTTCTGCCCCCGCCACGGCGGCTGGGTACAGGCCGTCCGGGCGTGGAAGAAGCACGGCGTGGACATGGGCGTCTACGGCATCAAGAACGGCCAGTACGTGTGGATCTGCCCCGAGGCCGCGTGCCAAGGGCAGCTCATCGAACCGCCCCGTCTCCCGGCCGCGTACACGATCGACTGGTCCGACCTCGGCACCCCCATTGGGAGCAGGAAGAAGACGCAGAAGAAGCCCGAGGGCCTGGCGCCGAAGACGATCGCCCGCATCCGCGCCGGGGTCGAGGAGCACTGGATCAAGCCCTTCATCACGCCCGCGGGCGGCACCTGGAACGACGGGCCGCGGGGCGTGGACGAGCCGATCCCCGCGCTCACCACGAGGGAGGCGAACGCGCTCGTCGTGCCATGCGAAGGCCGCGACGGCAAGGTGGCGCGGCCGACCAGCCTGCCGAAGCGGACCAGCACCACCCGGAACGAGGACGGCATCGCCTTCCCCCCGGATGCGCAACCAGGCGTGTTTCCCGCATTCCTGTCGCTCATGCGCTCGAACAGGGCGCGTAACACCAACCCCACCACTGACGCGCTGGCGACGCTCGTCTCGGACGGCTCCAACCACGGACTAGCTACTGACCCGGCCTTCAAGGACGGGATGTTGCCGCTGGTGTTCCCGTTCCGGGGTGGTGGCGACGAGTTCAAGTCGAGGCCCGCGTTCGAGGACCCCGCGCACGCGGTCACGGCCGGCGGCTACCACCACGGGCTCGGCGTCCCTCCCGGCTGGGAGCCGCCGCCAGCGCTGCTCATGCGGAACAACGGCAGCCGAGGTGACGGGCGCGAGCACGTCACCCCGGCGAGCGAGCACATGCGGACGGTCACCACCACCGGGCACCAGTCGCTCGTCACCGCGCCGTCCGGCCTGCCCCTGCCCGAAACGCTGCTCATGGCGTACTACGGCACCGGCCGCACGCAGGGCGTGCACGAGCCCGTGGGGACGATTCCGACCCGGGACCGGTGGGCGCTGCTCACCTCGGACGGCCAGATCGACGTGTCGTCGATTCTGTTTCGGATGCTCCGGATCCATGAGCTCCGGCGGGCGCAGTCGTTCCCCGACAACTACGAGTTCGTCGCCGACACCGCGCGCGACAAGGTCAAGCTCATCGGCAACGCGGTCCCGCCGCCCATGGCCGAGATCCTGACCTGCGCGATCGTCGAAGCAATCCTCGGTATCGAGCTGGATCGGTTCGCGTACGACCACGTTCCTTGATAGCGGCACCGCAATCGGACCCGCCCGCGCGGCGGGGCCGCCCCACCCCGACAGCGAGGAGATCGTCATGGTGCACTTCCCGCTGTACCTGGTACTTCCGATCACCGAGCAAATCCGTGAACACATCGCCGCGGACCGGCTCGGGGCCATCGTCACCCCGTCGTCCGGGAAGCGTGTCCCCGACAAGGGGTGGCGGGCTGTCGGGACCGCCCACCGCCCTCAACTTGTCATGCAGACGTCAGACGCAGGCGATCAGTAGCCGATGCTGATGAGATGGTCAGCGAGGCCCTCGACGACGGAGACGGCGTCGGGTCTCTTGACGGGAGCCAGATACTCCGCGACGAGGATGGCCTGCTTGGTCTTTACCAGGATGGCTCCGTCAGCCTCTTTGGCGAGGTAGACGGAGCGCTCGACTACTTGCAGGGTGAAGAACTTCTGGCCTGCGAGGCGCAACCCCGAAGCCTGGAGCTTCTCTGGGCGCTTGTAGCCGTCGATGACGGTCTGCTGCTCCTCGGGGGAGATCGTGTACCCCGTGCTGGCGGCCCAGACGCTGCCTTGCTGTCCGAGGATCGCTGCCTTGCTGATCTTGCCGCTGCCCAGCAGGTTGTCTTCCACGTACGCTTGCCAGCTACCTTCTTCCACGCCTCTGCCCCTCCCTGCGTATGGTCCTCTCCGGACGCGGGCCCCCGCATAGATGATCTCGTGGCCGTTCTTGTCCCTGTAACCCCCGACGGCGCTAGGGAGCCATACGGGACGGACCGGCCCTCGGTATCCCCGGTGCCCCCAACCGGCTCTCATCTGGGGAACATAAAAGATCAAGGGGAATGCTCCCCATGTTGGTATCCCTGCCTCCGCTTTCGACGAGGCGTAGGCGGAGGCGGGAACTGCGGGTGTGGGGTGGACGCGCGGGCCTGGCCGCCGAGTGCTCCTAGTCATTACTGCGGACGCCGAACCTCAGGGCTCCCACGACCCCCCACCTGGCGCTAGCCTGGTGCACGTTCATCCCGCCGGGCGGGAAGGTGATCCATCCACCGTCGGCGTTTTTTCCCACCACCTTGTAGGTCGTCACACCGCTCACGTCGGCGGTGTCGGCGAACACCGTCCCCTGTTCCGAGGAGCCAAGCTTGCTCCAGACGGTCACTCCGCCATAAGGGAAGGTGAAGCCCCCGGCGTTGCTGTCCGATCCTCCTACCCAGCCGGTGGACACGCTGCCGAAGTGGGCCCCGTTGGCCGTCACGTCCCCCAGCCCTTCACTCTGGTCCCGGTGTACCTTCAGTCCGCCCGTGTGGAAGCCGATCCGTCCGTCTTCGGCGTTTTTTCCCTGCACATAGCCAGTGTTCACGCTGTTCACGAAGGCATTGTCGGCCAACACGTTGCCCAACTCTGCACTCCCGTCCCGGTGTACCTGGAGCCCGCCCGTGTGGAAGCTGATCCGCCCGTCGCTGCTGTTCGGTCCTCCTACCCAAGAGGTGGTCACGCTGTTGAAGGTGGGGTTGCGCAGGTGGACGCTTGTGGTGAGGAAGTATTCCTGCTGCCGCGCGCCGCGGGACCTGGCGATGAGGGTGTAGGTGGTGGCCCATTTCGTAGCGTCGGAACCTGGCGACCACTTGTGTTTGTTGTCTTTGCCAGTGGCCTGTTTGCCAGTGGGCGCCGCGGGCACGGTCTCTTCGGTCCCGTTCGGCAAGAGGATCTTGTAGTCGAGGTCGTCGGGCCCGTCCCAGAGCAGGACGATGTCCTTTCCGGCCGCCACCGCGGACTTTTCCGGACGGAAGTTGCTCGGCGCCGGAATCTCCTTTGGCGCGGCCTTCACCAGCGCCACCGCCGTGTGGCTGGGGTTCGGTCGCTTCGCGCCCGCTGTTCTACTGGCGACCTCGGTCACCCCCAGCACGGCCAGTCCGGGCTTGAGGGCGACGGTGACGTTCGCCAGCGTCAGCACCATGTAGTCTCCGGGACCGAAACTGATGCTGCCACCGCCCGGTTCGGTGACCTGGAAGGCGGAGCCCTGCGCCCGGACGGCCACCGAACGGGTGCGGCCCGACTTGATGTCGGTGCACTCGCCTTTGGCCTTGATCGCGCTGCTCTTCGGGGTGAGGTCGCCGGCGCCGTCGCCTTCCGGCACCGTCACCGTGATCTTGGAAAACGCTGCGTTTCCGCTATTGGCGACGAGCAGGTACACCGTTCCCGTGGACTGCCGCCCGGCCGCTGAGGCCTCCAGGGGCGCCGGGTCGGTGAAGAGGGTGTAGGTCAGCATGGTCATGGTCGCGACTCCTTCTCTTGGAGGCCGGCGCAGGTTGATGACCGGCACGCTGTGAGAGGGCGGGGTCGGGCAGGGCAGGCGGTGGTGGCGCGGGTGGTGCGTCAGTACCAGTCGTGGTGCGCCGCAGAAGATCACCGCCTAGATCCACAAGCCAGTATGAAAGCCCGGTAAGAGCAGCACAAGGTGGCCTTAACGGGGTGATTTGACGGTATTTGCAGCGTTCCAGCAAGTGTTCGGACCATGTGTCACTGAGGCCGCTCTGCGAACGCCTGCCACTCCCGTCAGGACCCTCGTTCGGCGCCGCGACGAGCGACACGCCGCATCCGCCCGACACGGACAGGCCCCGCTCCGGCCCCGCCAGAATCAGACGCGTCTGATGTGTCGTATGCGTCTGGCGCGTGCTCTATCGTTCTGTACAACGAAACCGTCACATCCGGGGGAGTAGTACATGAACAAGGCAGAACTCATCGAAGAGTGGGGCAAGCGGACCGAAGCCCCCTCCAAGGCGGCCGCCAAGCGGAGCGTCGAGGCGCTCATCGGCATCGTCACGAGCACCGTCGCCGCCGGCCAGGAGGTCCGTATCGGCGGGCTCGGCGTGTTCGAGCGCGTCTACCGCAAGGCCCGCGTGCGCCGGAACCCGAACACCAACGAGGTGATCGACGTGCCCGGCAAGTGGGTCATGCGGTTCCGGCCTGCCACCAAGGTCAAGGCGGCCGTCAGCAAGTAGCACCACCAGCTCGTCGGCGGTCCGCTGCGGGGGCGCGGATCGCCGACCTTCCATTTGCGAACGACATCACGTAAGGCTGCTAAAACCCGAGGTCGCTTAGGGGAGACGGTGGTGGGTGTGGTGCCTTAGGCGTGCATGGGCTCGAGGGTCCGTCGGAAGGCAGTATGTCCGGAGGCCTATCGAGGCCGTCAAGGAAGTCGGCGATGGCTTCCCAATCGCCGATGACCTGGGCCATCAATGTCAGAGTGGCGATGACCAGGGCTGTCACGCCCACGGCCACCATGACGTGATCACTCCCTGCGCGCTGCCGGGCTAGCTTGATGGAGACCCTCAGGGCTGGCTCCTCCATCTCCAATCTGATGAGCAGTATTTCGGGGTCCTCCCTCATCGTCACTACGAGTCTTCTCAGCCGCTCGGCTTCCTCTCTGTTGCGCACGAGAGAAAGCAGGTTCCGCCACGACTCCAACACCGTGGTGGCTGTGGCTCCGGACCCGCAGTTTTGGCAGGACGGGAGGGAAACGTCAAACGTGGCCAACTCGCCGGCAAGGCCACGTCTCACCTCAGTGGGGAAGGTGATGTTGAGTCGCGTGTGGCACTTGAGGCAGTTCGCCTCAACCCTGACTGTCACAGGCGCGCCTTCCTGGGTGCCATAGCAATGTGCTCAGGTTACGGACGCCGACTCCTGGAGGTCTGCTGTTGTGAGGGTGAGGGATACGTGGCTCGCCGCTACTCGGGCCTTCCCTGCGCCAGGTCCAGTTCGTCGAGCCACGCTTCGATGGCGTCGTTGAGGCCGGCCATGCCGCCCATCTGTTCCTGTCTGCATGCGGCTGCGAGTCGCGCCCGTGTGTTCCGTGCGAGTCGTACGGTGGCGCCGGGTGCGGCAGGGCGTTCGCGGGGTGTGCCGGGCGGTGGCGGGTTGGGGTCGCGCGGCAGCGATAGGTCGGCCTTGCTGATCGGCTCGGGGAATGCGGCGGGGATCGGTGGTTGCAGTGCGTCGCAGTAGGTGTTGATGGCGAGTTCGAAAGCTTCTTGTGGGCCAAGGCCGGTGTCTTCGAGGGCGTTGGTGAGGCGGTCGTCGATGTCGCTGTACAGGTAGACCATGGTGGGGACGAGCTTGGTCCATCGGACCGCGCGGACGCGTCGCGGGCCAGTTCGGCGGGCCGATTGCGGTTCCGCCTTCTGCGGTTGTTCGTTGGTGAGGTTCTCGAACGGTTCGGCTTGCTGGCGCTGTGGCGGCTTCGGGTTGCGCGGCATCTGTGACTTCCTGGGGCGGCGTGTGGCGTGGGTTCTCACCGTACGGGGTCTCTGTCGTCGTGTCGTCTCGGACGTGCACGCAGGTGAGCGGTTCACCCCTCCGACCTTCTGGTTCCCTAATTATCTATATCGCCCTACATAATGTACTATATGAGTTGATCGCTAGATACAAGATCAACTTCCCTTCGCCACCTGGCGGCACACCGCTACCAGCACCAACACCACACCCTGAAGGGCGCCACATGGAAACCCGCCTCTACACCCGCACCAACCCTGACAACGGGCAGATCGAAATCAAGCACTACGAGATCACCCCAGACGTCCGTCCAGATGAGCCTGGCCCCGTCTGGATGACCCACTTCTGGGGCACCGAAGCCTCGGCCAGCTTCTTCGCCGCCCACAGCTACTACGACGACGCCGACGTGCTCTGGGTCGGCGACTCGATCTACCTGCCGTCGATCGAAGGACCCCTGCCCGACTTCCTCGAAACCACCTGGAAGGAGCACGACGCCGAAGGCTGGGTCCTTCTCCCTGCGCCCGAACCACACGAGTACACCTGCGCAGGCTCTCCCGTCGCCGTCCTCCGCGCAGACGGCAGCAACCACATCGAAGTCGCCGCCCTGCCCGGCAGTCGCACGGTCGAAGGCAGCCTCGAAAAGGTCACCTATCGACGGCTGGCATCGCATCTGGAAGGCCAGACGTGAGGGGGTCGAGACGCTTCCCGCGCTCGCCCTCACACTCGATGAGGAGTTCCGGGTTCGCATGCACGGCGGGGATAAAGACCCTGGGTATTACCGCTAATTGCGGTATCGCAATCAGCTTCCTCGCCCGGTCGGCCATACGTCGGCCGGGCTCCCTCGACGAAAGAGAAATCTGTGAAGAAGCTCGCCATCCTCGACCTCGAGACCACGAGCCTCGACGAACGCCACGGCGACCTGTGGGAGATCGGCCTCATCATGCGCGACCTGCGCCAGCCGATCAGGACCGACGTCGAATACTGGTGGCACGTCCGGCCGGACCTCACGTTCGCCGACCCGAACGCCCTGAAGGTCGGCCGGTACTACGAGCGGTGCCGTGTCAGGCGTTCGCCCATCGGCGCGAGTCGGAGGCTCGCGCCCGCAATCAACCTCGGCAGTCCGTGGATCCACGAGCACACCGGCGAGCCCCCGGTGGAGGGCGACTGGTTCATGAACGACAACGCAGGGAGCATCGCCGCCACGGTCGCTCGTGAGTTGGACGGTGCCACGATCGTCGCCAATAACCCGACCCACGACCGCAAGTTTCTGGACAAGTTCTTGCGAGTCCACGGGCAGCTCCTCACGGCCCACCACCGCATGATCGACATTCGAGCCCTGCTGATCGGCTACGTCGATGGCCGGCTGTCCGCCTACGACGGCAAGGTGGACGAGGCGTTCGAGACTGAGGCCGTCCCGTACGTCGAGGACTGGCTGGGCGGCTACATGGACAGCCCATCCTGGGAGATCGTCGGCGTCGCGCAGGACCCGGGCACCAAGCACACCGCGCTCGGTGACGCTCGCCTTGACCGTGACGTGTACGACGCCATCAGGACCGCTCGGTGAGCGCGCAGGGCCGTCCACATGCTCAGTGGGCGGTGAGGCCCGCTATCGCCCGCTTTATGTCCACCTTCTGCCTGCTCATGGTGCCTGCTCACCTCGCGCTTTATGGCTTTCACCACCTTCCCATCGGCCTGGTGTTCGCGGCCGGAGACGTCATCGCTGCGGTCCTGTGGCACCTCGTAGCCCGGCGTGGGGCCGCCAACTCCTCCAACGAAAGGAACTCCTCATGAAGCCCACCATCCGCGTCGTCGTCTGCCTGGTCACACTGCTGCTCATGCCGGCGATGTGGCTGACCTTCGCCTACCTGATGAAGGACACCGGCCTGATCCCGTGGATTCTCGGCCTGAGCCTTGTCGGCATGCTCGTCATGGGCAACTGGGTCACCGAACTGGCGGCCGACCAGCCGGCCAAGCGCGAGCCAGCGCAGGACGGTGAGAAATAATGGCCATTGACTTCAGCCACCTCGGCGTCACCGACGACCAAGCGCGCGACCTCTTCGAGCTCGGCGCGGCGGTCTGCGCCGCCGCCGACCTCAAGTTCAACACGCTGTGGTGGGCCCTCGACCACTTCGAAAACGAGGACGACCTGGTCGAGATCGGCGCGCGGGTCTGGGAGCGGATCGACGAGCAGAACGGGAGTGTGTGATGGCTGCCAACCCTTCGCAGCGCCGCTCCCCGGTGCGGCGACGCTGACAGACGGCGCGGCGTAGGCTGGTCGTGCGTATCTGCACAAATACGCGGAGAGCCCCGATGCCGTCTGGCGCCGGGGCTCTCTCGGTTTCCGGCTCGTCACCTCCCCGGCCCGATCAGCAGACCCCTGATGTCTATAAAGGTTTCCGGTATGTATACTTCGGCAATGACGAAGCGAGGCCCCCGGGGTCCAGTGCCGATCTACCAGGTGATCGTCAACGCCATCAAGGCCGACATCGCCGCCGGCAAGCTCAAGCCCGGCCAGGCGCTCCCCACTGAAGCCGAGATGTGCGCGACCCACCAAGCTTCGCGGCTGACAGTGCGCAGAGCCCTGGAGGTGCTGCGTGAGGAAGACGTCATTTACACCATTCGCGCCGAAGGTTCCTACGTCGGTCCCAGAGACGCACCGCAGATCCGCGAGCCGTGGGAGCACGAGAAGATCGCCGCCGAACTCGTGGAGGGCATCAAGCGGGGCGACTACCAGCCGGATCAGGTGTTGCCCTCGCAGTTGGAGTTGGTCGAGCAGTACGGCGTGGCCAAGAAGACCGCCAGTGCCGCTGTGGCCTTGCTCCGTGAGCAGGGATGGGTATACACCGTGCCCGCAATCGGAACGTTCGTCACAAGCCGCGATAAATGGCCGAATATCTGTTGACCTGCGGGATTGTATCCGCATGTGCGATTTCGGGCATGGAGCCGGGCAGATTATGACCTGTCCGGCTCCATGCGTTTCTCAACGCTCGCCGCGCTCGTATCCGCCACCCATCGCGTAAACATCGACGATTGACGCTGCAGGGCGCCGCCGTACGGCCGCCAGCGCGCTGACGGCGACGATTAGCCCGGCCGCCACCATGAAGGTCACGCCCAGGCCCTCGACTTCACGGGACCCGACGGCATGGACGAGAAACACCGCAAACGTCACCGTGCCCACGACAAAGACCAGCGCGATTGCTGCCATCGCTCGTGTCATGATCTAGTCCCATTACCTCTCGTTGTGCCTCGGCAGGACGTCGGCATCAAGAATCGTTAATGGTATGACGATCTTGTACTGGCTATGGTTGACACTGGACGCCAATTTAACGTCTCACAGCAAAATTACGAGCGTTGCCCAGGTGGCCGCCGCCCCAGCCGCGGTGCCAGCGAGCACCTGAGCCGGCGTGTGGTCGCGGATCTTCACGCGAGCCCATCCGATCAACGCCACCACCACGCCGCCGACCGCAAGCACGAGCAGCGGCCGGGGCAGCACCCACGCCAGCATCATCACCGATCCGGCGGCTACGGCGGTGTGGAAGGAGATTTTCCACGCAAGGGTGATTGGCCCTACAACGGCGAGCGTCGCGAGCATGATGGCAACGCACGCCACCATCACCATGGGAGCGCCGAGCACCACAAGCAGTGTGAGAGCGAGCACCACCAGGGTCACGATGACGGCCACCAGCTTGGGCCGCTGACTCCGCTCCCCGATGTGCCAGTCGCCGAACCAGCCCCGCCGCACGCCGCCGAAGATCACCACGGCTGGGACGCCGCCGCATAATCCCGCAGCGAGCAGCCCCCATCCGGCCCCGTCCCAACCGGACGTGACCCCACCCACCAGAAGAGGCAGGCTGATCACGATCCACATCGGCGCGAACAGGTCCGTCATGAGGCGCGCGAGGCGACCGCCCCGCCATTGAGCTGCTTGAATCGTGTCGCGACCTGACGTAACCACTGTGTCTCCTTCTCCATGTCGCCATTGAAATCAGGGCCCGGGATCTTCCCGGATGGCACTCCATGCCCGCATCCAGAGCGGGCCGCTTCCAACGCGTCGGCAACCCATTGGGCCACAACATCGGGGTCTTCGCTCACCGGCGGCGCGCTGATCGAGGTCAGGTTGAGCATCCCGTCGCGGATCTCCAACACCCGCCGTACGACGCGCGCCCGGAGCGCGACCTCCATGGAGAGCGCCACATCCGGGTATTGGCTGGTGAATCCTTCCCACAGGGGCCGCAACTCGCGCAGCGCCGCCAGGTCCCGTAGCCACGCCATGCCCGCCCGCCAGGCCGGGATCGACGTGCCCGCGGTGATGCCGACAATGCAGATCAGGAACGTGCTCTTGTGGAACACCGGGATTTCGCGCCAGGCCGTGCCGGGGTCGATGAGGTGGGCGACGTTGACGGCCATGACGTGCAACCGGTTGATCACCCCGGCGACCATGCCAATGGTGGACAGCACCAACCCGACTCGTAGCAGGGGCGGCGCCACCCGCGCGTACCCGGCGAACAGCCATCCGGCCGCCGCCAGACAGGCCATCAACCAGGCGTCGAACACTGCGAGATAGATGCGGCCCTGGAGCGCGGTGTCGCCGGGAGAGGTCGCGCCGTCCACCCAGTAGATGCGACCGCCTCGCAGCAGGAACATGACGGTCAAGACCGTGACCACCACAGCGGCGGTCGGCCAGATCCAGCGGGCTCGGGAAGGGCGCCCATGTCGGGTGATTGCCTCAACGTACGCCAGCAGGCACGTCGCCGACGCCAGTCCAGTCAGGTGCCGCATCAGCGTGGCCAGTTCCGTGCTGGTGCTGGCGTCCATCCACGCCACGATGGGCGCTGCCGAGAAAACCCGCGACATGGCCAAGGCGGTGAACGCGCCCCAGAGCATGCGCTGTTCGTGACTGTGCCGGGCGGGCCGGATGCGGGAGAGCGACGCCCCCCACAGAAGGATCAGGGCTAACCAGTCCACTAAGGTCACGCGTGACTCCCTACGAGTTATATCCGAAGGTCTTGCTGAGCTTGCGCAGGCCCTCGTCGCCGTCCTCGGGCGGGGTGTGGGCGCGCGTCAGAATGAGGGTGGCGAGCTTCTCAGCGTCGCGCTCCTCGACGGTCTCGTACCGGCTGCGTGCTGCCATTCCCGTCATCGAGGGCCCGAGGAGCCGGCGCATGGCCTCCTCGACGTCGCCGCCGACCTTGCCGTGGCCGAGCAGTAAGTGGGAGACCTCATGCAAGCCGATGTTGACGCGCAGCAGCCCAGCCGCACCGGGAGCGATGAAGATGTGGTCGGCCTTCGTCGTCGCGATCCATAGCCCGGACACGGCGCTGGCGGCCTCGGCGGGCAGGTCGTGCATATGCAGGTGACGCTGTCGTACCGCCCGGATCCGAGCGATGAAAGCATCCAGAGTGAACGGCTGCGGGAGCGGCGCCGTTGACAAGGCAGCCAGCAGCGTAGGGGACGGCAATATCACAACCTTTCGGTCGGGCCCGGGACAGACTACCCGCGCCCGTGATCGGATGTGCCTACTGCGCGTCTGTGCCGTTGTCGAGCTGCTCGGCCCGGCGCATTGCCTCAACCATCTTCTCGATGGCCTCCAGCGAAAGCGGGGACAGACCAACCATTCGCTCGGCGATGTTCTGCACGCCGAGTTCGGCCAGGCCCTCGCGGACCGCTTGCTGCCGCTGCTGGTCATCTGCGCTGAGCTGCGGTGGGGGCGGGTCCTCGCCGAGAAGCCAACTGACCGACACATCGAACAACTGCGCTAGCGCGGTTACGACCTCGGTTGAAGGGTTGCTGTGCTTGCCCCTGCGTAGACCGCTGATGTAGGCGTGAGTGATGGCCAGATCCGGATGGGTGCGCTTCATTTCGCGCTGAGCCTGACGGGCGGACCAGCCCTTGACCTTCAACGCTTTATCTAGTCGCTCGGCGAAGGTCGCCACTGCCACCTCATTCTTCACGCCCGGCTTGCCCTATTCAGGCACGCCGTACGCCTACATTCAATCTGTTCGCCAACAGTACACGCCTGATGGAAATGATAGCCGCCAGTTGACAATATTCGCCTCTGCAGGAAAGATCGTTTGCTCCGGCGGTAGGCCAGCCGACAAGTTCGCCAGCCTCCGTCACCATGATCTCTTCTCCTATCGAGTCGGAGCCCGACGCGAGGTACTGGGAGATGTCCGGACTGGATCCGTCCGTGCACGCGGATGGTATGTGAGGTCGGCGGTGGAGAGGACGGGGACCAACTCCATGATCAGTTACGAGGTACGCGCGTGGCTGCTCAGCATGGCGACTATGTCGGTCGTGAGCTGGGTGGCGACGGCGTCTTCCCTTCTCATCCTGATCAACATGGGCGAGCTGACCGGCCACGCGGGGGTGTTGCTGCTGGTGTGGGTCATGGCTGTGTCTGCGCCAGTAACGTTCCACACCATCTCGTTCTGGCGGCGCGTGCGCACTACTCGCCGAGTGCTCGCGCTTGGCCAGAAGCAACGTGCGGCCGTTCGAGGCTTTGCTGAGGAGATCACTAGCCTGCGATGAGAATGGTCGTCGGGCCGCTGGGGGGACGTCGGCGTGTCGGTCCTGCACGTAGTTCCAGCTTGGCGTCTAGGTGTCACGCCGCCTGGTGGTCTGACTATTACTTGCGTCGGAAGATGCGCAACTGGGCACCGTAGGCGTTCAGCGTTGACTTAACGTTCGACAGCAGGATCTTCTCCATCTCGGCCTTCTCGGCGGCCGTAACGCCACGTAGCGCGCGGATTTCACCGAGCATCTTCTGGAGCATCTGCTGCAGGGATTCCGGTGCGAGTTTCGGGTCGATGTCCGCCAGCGTTGGATCGGCAGCGGTACGCTCACGGATCCACTCGCGGAACAATTCGGCCGCTGCAGGCCGGCCATGCTCGTCGAAGTCGTCCGGGGAGATGATGACTTCGGCCGCCAAATCGTTGATGGCGGCCGCCATGAGCACGAGTTCCCGGTCCTCTGGGATCTTCTCGCCGGATTCAATGCGTCGCCAGGTGGGCTCAGACAACGAGTCGCCGGCCAGTTCCTTCGCGCGTGTGGCGGCGGAGCGGGTGGAGATGCGTCGCTTAAGCCCTCCCGGAGTGTTGCGGCGATCGATGAGGAGCTGAACCACTGCTGAGGGCTGGTTGAGGTTGGCCACGGCGAGTCGAGTGTCCCTTCACGGCATTTGATGCGTCATACGAGTCTGGCGCAAAGGTATCAACTGAAGCGTCAATACGTCTTCTGTCATCGCAAAGTGAGTGATTACTCTGTGTGACATAAGCGAGGTAGCTGCGATGACGCATATGATGCGTCAGACGTTGCACCGTGCGTCGCGACGCGATAGTGTCGTTATGTCGGTTCGATCGAGTGCGACCGAAAACCAGCGCACCGGCGAAAAGTCCGGCAAAACCACCCCGAACCACGGAGCGTCATATCGCCATGCCCGCAGGCATCCTCCGCTGGGAAGAACCAGCGCCGATCAAAACCCGCACCAACAAGGAGTACGAGCCCGTAGCGGCCGAACTTCAGAAGAACCCCCACAAGTGGGCAGTCATCGCGGAGACCCCCGACACCCCCGAAGGCAGGCGTGACGCCAACCGCCTCTTCAACGCCGTCAAGAACGGCTACAGGGGCTTCCGCAACGACGACAGCGGAACGTTCCAGGCCACCACTCGCACCGTCACCCAGGACGGCGGAACCAAGGTCGTTCTGGTCCACGTCCAGTACGTCCCAACCCGCTAACAGCGGTGCCGCACTCAGCATGACCAACACCACTCAAGCGCCGATCCCCGACGACCTGGTGCAGCTCATCGCCACAAGAGCTGCCGAGCACTGGAACCACTACGCCAAGGTCGCGCTCACTCGTCTGCTCGCCGACGTCCTCGGCGACTACGACGCCGCATACCAGCTCGTCGAGGAGACCGACCGCAAGCTCCTGGCCGCCGAAGCCGGATACGAAGAGGACCATCAGTGACCCCATCGACCACCACGCCCCCGACCGAAGCGGAGCTGACCGACTACCTCGGCGCTCTCAAGACCGACGAACAGCAGCACACCCCACGCCGGCCGAGCCTGGGCGGCGGCGCCCAGCTCGACCCGATGACCGAGGACGAATACCGATTCGGCTGGTTAGGCCAGGCCGACTATGACGGGCACCTCGGCGGTGGCGCGTGAACATCACCATCCGCGACGACCAGCGCGACGAGTACGACCCGAGCCACGCCGTCCCCACCAGCGCAGGCCGCTACTACTGCGACCCGATGCTTGACCCGGACGACCCCAACCGGATGAAGATCTCCGTCACCAACGCCATCGACCAGCACATGATCGAAGCCCTGGCCCCCGCCGCAGCGAGGGACACCGCGATCTGGATGATGGACAACCTCCCCGACGCGATCCGCGCGGCCGCCGACCCCGACGACCTGGTGGAGTTCATCAAGCTGGCCAAGGCCCAGTACCGAGTCCAGTGGGACAAGAAAGCCGACCTCGGCTCCCGCGTCCACGCCATCGGCGAAGCGATCAACCTCGGCGCCCCGTACATCCCAGACGAGGAAGCCGAACCGTTCGTCAACTCCTACCGACAGTTCCTGAGCGACTTCGGGGTGGACATCCGCCGCGACATCGTGGCGGCCGAGTGCACGGTAATCAACCGCACCATCCCCTACGGGGGCACGAGCGACATCTGGGCCAACCTCCGCTTCGACGGCCCGACGTCGCCCATCATCCCGAAGTTCAAGCCGCGCGCGGTCCCGCCCGACCCGCTCCCCACACCGTCCGGGCTGTGGCTCATCGACATGAAGACCTCGCTGACCAAGCCCGCCAGCGCCATCTACGAGGACTACTTGATGCAGCTCGCCGCGCTGCGAAACGCGGAAATCGCCTTGATCTGCCCGCCGTCGTGCAGGTACGGCGAGACCGACGACCACGACGCCAGCCACGAGTTCGCCGTCCCGGAGTTCGCCGGCACCGCGATCCTCAACCTCCGCGAGACGGAGTACGGCTTCGTCCCGCTGCCCGCCGACCGAGACGCGTTCGACGCGTTCTGCGGGCTGCTGCCGCTCGCGCACTACGTCCACGGGCTCGAGATGCGCGGCTTCAAGCCAGTGCAGCCGCCCACCATCACCACCAGGAAGGACGCCGCCTGATGCCCATCGACCCCTCCGTACTGCAGCGCCGCCACTGGCAGGACGGTCGGATCCGTCTCGGCGTGAAGAAGATGAGCCGAAACGGCAAGGAGTACCCCAGCAAGATCGACACGTTCCGGTTCACGTCGCCGTCCGAAGACATGATCCGGGGCGTCGCCGAGAAGTACGGCGGCGAGGTCAAGCCGTGGAAGTCGCCGCAGGGCCCGCAGTTCGAGGTCATCACCAACGCGCAGCGCATCCCCGTCATCGTCCCGCCCAACGGCCTGAGCCAGAACATGGAGCTCTGGGACGGAAAGCTGTGCATCCGCCGCTGCACTGGCGTCGCGATGCAGGCTCCGTTCGTCGGTCCGTGCCTGTGCGGGGCGGACGTCGAGATCAAGAAGCGGCCGTGCAAGCCGCACACTCGACTCGGTGTCTTCCTGAAGGAAGTGCCCAGCCTGGGCCTATGGCGACTCGACAGCAAGGGTGGCAACGCTGCGGCCGAGCTGCCCAACGCAGCCGAGTTTCTGGCCCACGCAGGGACGTACGTGGACGCCTGGCTGTACGTGGCCGAGCGCACCGGCTCGTTCCTCGACCCCAAGGACAACGTGGTCAAGGCCACCACGTACATGGTGCCCGGCCTGACGATCGAGGGCATCGGGTTCGACGAGCTGATGTCGGGCGAGGTCGCACGCCGCGCCGAACTGGCCCGGGGCGGCGAGAGTCAGCGGGCGATCGAGGCCGCTCCCGCGACCGACTACCTGGCGATGATCAAGGCAGCTCCGAACCGCGACGCCGTCCTGGCCATCTGGAGGACGACCAAGCTCGACCCCGCCTGGCAAGGCCGCGGCGAGGAAGTGGAGGCCGCGGCCAAGGCCCGTGTTGCCGCCTTCCCCCCCGAGCAGGGCAAGGGCGCACCGCAGGGCCAGGCCGCTCCTGAGCCCGACGAGCCCACGCACGAGGAGGAACCCCCGCACACCCCGCCGCCCGGCGGCTACCCGCAGGAGTGGTTGGAGAAGCCACCCGCGCCGACCGACCCCGAAGCGGACCGGATCCGCCAGCACATCATGACCGCATGGGCAGGCACGACGAGCCAGCTCCACACCGAGTTCCGCGACCGCACCGGCACCACCATGAAGGCTGCGACCCTGCAGCAGCTCCAGGAGTTCGCCGACCACCTCGGCCAACCCGCAGCGGGCCCCATCGCAGACGAACCACGCAAGGCGTCCGAGCGCGCCGACGCGCTCCTCGAGGCCGCCCGCGAGCAGAGCACCACGGCGGCGGCCGACGACAAGGAGATCGTGGACGCGGTGATCGTCGAGGACGAGCCGAAGCCCACCGCCAAGGCGCTGCGAGACCTCGGCGTCTGGCTCGGCGAGGCCGGCGTCACCATCCATACCGGCAAGGGCGCGACCAAGGCCAACGACGAGGCCCGGTTCGCCTGGATCACCGAGCACCTGGGCGTCACCGTCACCTCGACGAAGGAGCTCAACGCCGAGCGGGTGAACACCGGAGTCAAGCTGCTGATGCAGCAGGCCGCCGCCCGCCGCAAGGACCTGCAACAGCGCATCGTCAACGTCTGGTCCGACATGGGCGGCACCAACCAGCAGCTCTCCGCCGCATTCGAGCAGCACATGAAGAAGCCGGTCGCCGAGGCCACCAACGCCGACCTCTCCGCGTTCCTGCCCAAGCTCACCAACAGCGAGGTCACCCTGGCCGGTGGCCAATGATGACGCTGACCAACGACCAGCGGGCGGCGCTCCGCGCTGACCGGCTCGCGCGGCTCAAGCGTGAGCGTGAGCGGCGCACCGCCCTCTTCGCGGAGATCGCGAAGCACGCGGGGGCATGTGAAAGCCGCCGCAACTGCCTGCTGTGCAAGGCGTTTGGGCTGCTCGTCGAGTACGTGCCCGAGCCCACGGTCCGCGAGGACTACGAGCAGGTCCGCCACCAGCTCGACGAGCTGCGGGAGCGCCTGGAGCGGATCCGCGACGTGCACCAAGCCCTGTCCGAAGCCGCCCGTCTCGGAACACCGCTGGCCCGCACGGTCCACGACGCCGCATGGGTCGTCCTCGTCCGCCTCGCCAACGCCTGGCACGGCGACGAAGTCGAGGACCCGTACGCCCCGCTCAAGCCCGACTACTTCGCCTGACCAGCCCCGGCCCGGCGTCGCATATTGCCGACGCCGGGACCGCCCCTCAAGGAGTGCCCCATGAAGTCCATCACCGTCCAGTTCGATGACGTCACCTCGTCGACCATCGAGCACCGGCTGGCCGCCGAGGAGACCGTCCTGGCGATGGGAAACCGCCGCTACCCCGTCGCGCTAAACGACAGGGCTGCCCTGCTGGAGGCCTTGCAGGTCGCTGACCGGCTGTCCGGCGCTGTCGTTGGCTGGCGCGGCGACATCGTGGCCGCGCTGCAGAAGCTCGACGCCGACCAGTACGCCCGCGAGAACGCCACCACCTGACGTCAGCACCGTGACCGGCACCACCGCCTCGGGAGTCCGCATGCACAGCGACCCGCACATCACCCAGACGATCGCCGCCCACGTCCTCTTCCACCTCGGCCGCGGCGGCTGGGCCGGCAGCACCTTCGTGCAGAAGCTCCTCCAGACATTCGACGTCGCTGACGCCCCCAACCGACTCCAGCTCGCCGCCGGGTTCCCCGACTACGCCGCCGCGTACGAGCTGGCCAAGTACACCCCTGACGGCGTCGCGGTCCTCCAAGCCCGCGCCGACACTGACCACTAAGGAAGATCATGAACCGCTACACCATCCCCAACGCCCCCGGCTCGCCCGACAAGCGGGTGACCACGGCCGGTTGGGACGCACCCCTCAACACCTACTGGGCCACGGCGTTCGACCCTCCCGGCTCCATCGACGAGGAGGACGTCGAGGTCTTCTGGATCGGATACACCCCATGCGCGCTGCCCGACGTCGAATCCCTCGCCACCGCGCTCCGAGAGCACGGCGTCGAGATCCCGCCCTACACCGTGGACGCGCTCCGCAGGGACAAGCCGACCGAGGGGGAGAGCTTCGCGGGCCGGCCCGCGACCCGGCTCATCGCCGAGATGACTCGGCCACACGTCCCCGCCGACCAGCAGGCGCGCATCGACGCCGCCCTCCAGGTCGGTGGCCGATGAACCGCTACAACGACAACACCGGCCTGTGGGGCTGCGGCATCCTCGTCCTCGGCGCGCTCATCTTCCTCGCAGTCGGCCTGTTCAAGCTGTCCACCGCCCGCGTCGAGACGATCACCGTTGAGAACAAGGAGCGGGTCTGTGACAGCTCCAAGTCGTGCCGTTACCTCATCTGGGACCGCGACGGCGACGTGTACGAGAACACCGACGCCTGGCTGTCCCTCAAATTCGACAGCTCCACCCTGTACGGCGAGCTGAAGGAAGGCCGCACCTACCGCGTCAAGGTGAACGGCTGGCGCGTCCCGGCCACCTCGTCCTACCCCAACATCCTCAGCATCGAGGGCGAGGCCGCGAAGTGAAGACCAAGTTCGAGATAGCGGTCGCGAAGATCGAGCCGTACCAGACGTACTTCGTGTTCGGCGTGAGCATCGCGTTCTTCGGCGGCCTGATCATCTTCGGCGGGGTGTGGGCGCTCGTCATCGCTGTCGTCTGCATGTTCGTCGGCACCATGCTCGGGCTGATCGTCGGCGCCGAGATGATGCGCCGCGACATCGAGACCGAGATGAACGCCTTGCGCTTCCAATACGAAGCTGCGTCCGAGCTGGCGTACAAGCTGGCCGAGGAGCTGAACGCCGTGGCGCAGCGGGCCGAGTCGGCCGAGCGCGACCTACTCGCCACCGCCGCAGAGAAGACCGCTCTCCGCGCCCAGCTCGACGCCCGCGAGGGCGGCACCGCGTGAAAGACGTCCTGGCGGCGATCGGCGCGCTCACCGTGCTGGCCGCCGCCGGGGTGGTCGTCCTATCTCTGCTCGCCCACCGCGCGGACCGGCGACGTTCCCGCAGCAACCGCGACCACCGGGCCGCCCGGCCAGCCGAGCAGATCGTCAAGGACCCGGCCATGTGGTCCGACTTCTTCCTTGACCACGACCTGCACAAGGTCCTCAGAACCCCGAAGGAATGGCAACTGTGATCCCCTTCCACGTCGTCGGCCTCGACCTTTCTCTGACCGCCACCGGCATGGCCAACGGCCTCGGCTGGTGCGAGAAGGTCGGACGCGACGGCATCACCAACATGCCGCTGCGCACCAAGTACCAGACGCTCAACGACCTGGCCAGCCGCATCATCGTGCTCACCAGGGCCGAGCACGCCCATCTCGTCCTGGTCGAGAAGCTGGTCTTCAGCCGCCAGGACGGCGGCCGCGGCGGCGCTGGCGAGCGCTCCTACCTGTACTACCGGACGATGGGCATCATCGCGGACGCCGGGGTGCCCATCGTCGAGGTTCCGCAGGCCACGCTGAAGACGTACGCGCTCGGCAAGGGCAGCGGCACCAAGCCCCAGGTTGTCGATTCCATCGCCCGCCGACTGCCGATGTTCATCACCGGCGGCGACGACAACAAGGCCGACGCCGCAGTGCTCGCCGCGCTGGGAGCCGACCACCTCGGGCACCCCCTCGCGGACATGCCGAAGACGCACCGCGCCGCGCTCGACAAGCTGACGTGGCCGGAGGCCGCTCGATGACGCGCGACGCGTACACCGAAGCCCGACGCCGCTACTGGCAGAAACGCGACAAGGGGCGAAAGGCGGGCACCTGGCAGGGTCTCGTCGATGCCGAGGAGGCGCGCCAGCACGTCCGGGAACTGCACAGGATCTGGCTGATCAGCTACGAGGCAATCGCCGAACTCGCAGGGGTCTCGCACACTACGGTCAGGCACCTCGCCGTAGGCAGCGCAACCCGCCAGCTCCCACCACCGGCTCGAATCGGGGCGTGCACAGCCGAAGCACTTCTCACCGTCACCGTGGACGACCTGCCGGACAACTGCCTGGTCAACGCGACCGGGTCTATGCGGCGGATGCGTGCGCTATCGGTTGAGGGATGGCCCGTGCGGTACGTGGCCGACCAGATGAGCGCTGCCTGGGATGGTCTCAAGCAGCTTCGGCGCGGCGAGAGAACCACGGTCGTCCTGCGAACTGCCCGCCTGCTCCGGCGGACGTACGACGAGCTCATGCAGCTCGATCCGTATGTGCACTGCCGTAAGACCGTCGTGACGACCCTGCGCAAGCAGGCCGTCGCCAGCGGTTGGTATCCAGCGGCTGCGTGGGCCGATGCCATCGACGACCCTGAGGCCAAGCCATGGCACGTCGTCCGCTGCTCCTACCCGACCTGCATCAACGGGTCGAAGGACGAGCGCCTGCTGTGCGACAACCACCTCAAGCTGCTCAAGAAGAGAGGCACCCTCGAAGGGGCACGCGTCATGCGGAACACCCAGGCCCTCCTGGAGGATGCCCGGTTCGTCCTCGCCACTGACCCGCCCATCAACCCGCGAACGCAGGAGATCGACGGGGAACGGCTTGCCGAACGGCTCGGTACCACCTGGGAAGCGCTGGAGCGCCTCCTGAACCGGGCGGAGCTCAACCTCGGCAAGCTGCGCGAGTCCGCATGAGCAAACAGCGCTACCGCAATCAAGCGGGCAAGCAGGAGAAACACCGATGAGCAGCACGGCGACCGAGGTCATCACCGACGCCCTCACGACCACCGCACCGAGCGCCGACGACATCCTCGACGCACTCGGTAACGCGGGATACCGCGTCATCCGGCCTGAGACCGGGCCGGCCTGGACGCCCGCCACGCCGAGGAGCCTCGCAAAGGCTCAGCGCGCCGCAGAACTGATCAACGACGGCAAGACGCTGCAGCAGGTCGCTGTCGAGATGCGGATGTCGCTGCGCCAGGCCGAACGGTACAGCGCCGCCGCCCGCGAAATGGGACTGACCGAGCGGAGGCGGTGATGCCCGCCCGCAAGGGATGGCGGAACCGCGCCGCCTGCCGGGGACAGGACCTGGTCCTGTTCTTCGGCCCAGGCGAAGGCGAACCCCGCGAGACCCCCAAGCAGAAAGAGGCCCGCATCGAGCGGGCCAAGCAGATCTGCCGCGTCTGTCCCGTCCAGGTCGAATGCCTGGACTTCCACCTGCAAGCCAGCGCAGCGCAATACGGCGTCGCCGGAGGCCTCGACGAGGACGAGCGCAGGGCCTACCGGCGCCGCCTGCAGCGCAAAGCAGCACGAGAAAGGAGAACCCCATGATGACCAAGGCCACGGAGAAGGCAATGGAGGCGCTCGCGCAGCGCGTCTTTGCCCGCGACCGCACCGATCCCGAGGAGCGGGACAGCACAACGGACTTCGCGTTCGAGTTCATGATCTGGCTCAACGCCAACGGCTGGACGCACACCCCGCCAGCACCGCCGCCCCCGCCTCCTGCACCGAACGGGCTACGCGGCGTGGAACTCGCCCGCGCCGCTCTGGCCCAGCTCGGCAAGGGGGCCAGTGATGGCCGATGACCTCGACGAGAACGGCCTGGTGCCGTTCGACGAGTTCGGCAACCTCCTGCGCGCCGCATGGACCCCGGAAGGGGAGATCACATGGCGCGCTCCGGAGCCGTTCACCGCGCGACTCCAACTCGGCCAGTTCGCCCGCGGCCGCGCCGCCGGCTACGTCGTGTGGCTCGACGACGAGAGCCACATGTTCCCCATGTCGATGACGGAGTTCGTCGAGACCGTCCGCACGGTCGGCGTCGAGGCCGGCGGCTACGCCGGAGCCGAATGGATCGCGCACCGCCGCGGCGGCGCGTACGGCATTCAGCTGTACATGTCGCGGCGGGAGCGGCGGCGGGTGCGCCGTGGCGGTGACTGAGCGGGTGGTCGCGCAGCCGTCCGGGTGCCGCTGGTGCGGCCTTGCGCAACGCGGCCACTGCCAGCGGTGGACCCGCGCGGCCGGCTGGCACGGCTGGACCCCACCGACCCAAGACCAGATCAAGCAGCGCATGAAGGCGCGCCGGACCCTTCAGGGCCAGCGCGCCTCTCTCGTGATCATCGACGAGGCCGTGAACTGGCCCACCACCGAAAGGAACGACTAGCAGATGGCCATCGGAGTGGACTTTGACGGCGTGATCCACGCCTACAGCCGCGGTTGGTACGACGGCACGGCCTACGACGAGCCGATGCCCGGCGCCATCGCAGGACTGCGGGCCCTCATGGAGAAGCACCCGGTGTTCATCCACACCAGCCGCAGCCCTCGACAGACAGCCGAGTGGCTGGCCGAGCACGACTTCGAGGCGTGCATCGAAGGCACCATCCACGCGCCCATGAAGTTCTGGAACGAGCGCGGCCGCCTGCTCGTCACAAACCGGAAGCTCCCGGCGACGGCGTACCTCGACGACCGCGCCGTCCGCTTCACCACCTGGACAGCGGCGCTCGATGAGCTACTGCACGGCGGCCGGAAGGCCACGGACCTGCGGGCCGCGTTCGACCGCATCGACGCCCGCCACCAGCCCACCACAACCGAGACGTGGGTCTTCTGCGGCGACCACGACAAGCAGTGGGTGCAGTCGCTCCTGACGATGTGCCCGATGTGCGCGCCCCGGCCGATCACCATCTGCGCCAACGATGACTGCCCCACCTGGCCCTGCGCCGACCACCTCGCGCTCCACGGCGAGACCGCCGCCACCTGCACCCACAAGGGAGACATTCGATGACCGAGCAGCAGCCGATGACGCGCACCGACTGGCGGGGCAACCCGTACACGATCGGTACGACCATCTACTACCCGCGCATGTCCGGCCGGTCGTGCGAGATCCAAGAGGGCGTCGTCGTTGACATCTGGGACGCCGTATACGACCGCGACGTGTTCAAGTGGGTCCGGTTCAGCCCGGACAAGGCGAGCCACCAGGACGCCACCGGAAACGACCGTCAGACCCGCGTCAAGGTACTGCCGACCGGACGCGGCTCCCGGAACTTCTACCGCAGTGACCAGCGTCTGGTTACCGACGAGCAGGGCGAGTACGTCCGGGATGAACAAGGCCGCGCCGTATGGGAGACCGTGGAGATCAAGCCCGTCACCCTGCTGATCACCGAGAACATCACCGTCGTCACCTGCACCCACCAGGACGGCAGTCGATGAACACTTGGGAGGAACGCCGCAGGCAACAGCGACGATCGGAAGCGATCACGATAGGCGCGCTCACCGCCGTCGCAACACTAATCGTAGGCGTCGCGGTCGCGGTGGGCCTGGCCGACGATGACGAGGAGATCGTCACGGCCGACTGCGTGGACACCACCTCGATCGCCACTGACGGCTCCTATCGAGCGGTGGACGAGCGGTTCTGCGACGGCGGTTCCCACGTCGGCTACACATACGTGTACGGCGGCTCCTACAGCGGAGGCCGCGTACGCGGGGCGACTACCGTTCGCCCCAGCAACGTCGGGATCAGCAGCCGCTCCGGCAAGGTGATCGTGCGTGGGGGCTTCGGCTTCAACGGCAAGGGTGGTGGCGGCTGATGCTCAACCACCTCACCCCGAGTGAGCGGGCCGTCCTGCTCATCATGCTCAACCGCAGCCTCGACGACCAGCTCGTCCCGCCCGAGGCCGCCGACCACGTCCGGCAGCACTTCCGGAACCAGCTCGAAGCGTTCGTCAGCCTGCGCCCCGCCACCCTGGTCTACACCGGGTGGCGGGGCGCCGCCCGTCACCGGGTCCGCGCCGACCTGGAGGACGCGCTGGCGCGCGCCGGCGGGCGCCTCCACGTGATCGTCGGCTACAACCCGGACACCGACGAACCGTCCGGCGGTGACCGCTGGACGTACGAGTGGGCCAACCACACGCCGGGCGTGACCGTCGAGACGCACCCAGCGCCGTGGCACATCCGCGAGCTGGCCAGGTCGGCCGGACCGTATCGCAACGGATTCATGCTCGGCCTCGCCGCTGGCCGCGGGGACGCCTTCGAGGTCCTGGCCCACCTGCACCCGTCCAGCAGAGGCGCAGCAGGTACCGCCGCGTACGCCGACTACATGGGGCTGCGCATCCGGAAGGAGCCCGCCATATGACCGGCAAGTCCGACGTCAAGAAGCTCGTCGAGGCCGAGACGGAACGCCTCGGCTTCACGATGCAGCTCGCCAACGGCAGGTTCCTGATCACCAACCCGAGGAACGGCCGCACCGGCGAGATCCCGATGCAGGCCATGGGCCGCGGCCTCGACAACTACAAGACCAAGATCCGCTCACTGCTGCAGGACCACCCCACGAAGCCCGCACCCATGGTCGCCGCCACCGACCTCGCCACCGAGAAAGACGACACCATGCCCCGCGACACCTGGTGGAGCGTCGAAGCGCTCCTCGCCGCCGCCTTCTCCAACGGGATTAAGCCGTACGTGTCGGGAGGCAACCTCCACACCCCCGGCCCTATCGACGCCCAACCCTTCGCGGAAATGCTCCATGTCCGCAAGGACGAAGTGATCGCCCACCTCACCAAGAACACCACCGCCACCACCGAAGGAGACAGCACCGTGCCGAAGATCGGCGACACCGCCACCGTCGTCAGGAGCAAGCCCCGCGACATCTTCGCCGACGCCGAAGCGTTGTGGGGGCTGCTACGCGACGCGGCCCGCGATCAGGGAGACAAGCCGCTGACCAACGGCGGCGTCGTCGGCGTGCAGTGGCAGGGCGCCCTCTCCCAGATCATCAAGGCCGCCTGCTCCGACTGGGACACCATGCACGAGCAGGACGTCCGGCAGTACCTGAACCGGACCGAGCACACCCGCTGCCACCGTCCCCGCGCCAACCCGCCCGTCTGGTGGATCGCGCTGGAGTGGAACGACGGCGGGCTCACCATCACCAAGCCCACCCCGAAGCCCGATCCCCGGACAGTCGCGGCCGCGGCCGCCGCGAAAACCACCGCCGAGACTTCCGCGAAGACCCCCGCCGCAGCCCCGGCCGCAGACACCCCGCCGCCAGCCACCGCGGGCCCAGCGCTGCGAGCCCTCATTGGGTTCGAGCAGGCCATCCAGAAAGCGGAAGCCGAGCGGGACGACGCGGTCCACGACCGGGACGCAGCGCGCACCGAGCTGGAAGAGATTCGCACCGACCGGGACAACCTCCTCGTCGAGCTGGATGAGGTCAAGGCCGACCGCGACCAGGCCAAGACCGAGCTGGCCGCGATCAACGCCGTGTTCGCCCGGTACGGCGGGGACACCGCATGATCGGCCTGTCCGATCGAGACACGGAGGGGCAGAATGCTGTCCCCTTCTGACCTCAAGCCGTGCCAGGGCAGCAAGGGCAACCTGCCGTGCGGGAAGCAAGTCCGGTGGACCCGCGCAGAGAGCGGCGCCAATCTTGCCGTGGACCCCGCTCCGCGCCCGGATGGCAACACCGCCGTGTGGAGGGATGTCCACAGGGTGCTTCGGTCCCGCCGCATCACCGAGGACGAGCCGATCGCCCCGTGGGAGAAGCGGATGATGCCGCACACCGTCACCTGCGCCGGGAAGCCGCGCGTCGAGGTCCCGCCCCCGCCACCACCGCGCCCGCCGCGCAGGCCCCAACCAGCAGCCGGGCATCTGTACAACCTGCTCGGCGTCCCCAAGACCGCGAGCAGGGACGACATCACGAGGGCCTACCGCAAGCTGGCCCGCCAGCTCCACCCCGACCTCAACCCCGACCTCAACCCCGACCCGGCGGTGAGGACGAGGTTCCAGGAGATCGGAGAGGCGTACCACGTCCTGTCCGACTCCGGCCGGCGGCAAGCCTACGACCTGACGGGGCGGCCTCCACGAGCCGGATGACCGTTAATTGCGGTACCGCTATCGTTGCGGGGCGCCTCTTCCCTCGGTGGCTCCCTTGGAAAACCAGCACGTAAGGGGCCTGATGGGTTACAAGTTGGCCGACGAGGTGGCGATCAACGCGCCGAAAGCGACCCCGCCGAGGGATCTGCTCGCGCTGATCGCTATCGCGCGCAGGATCAACGACCACACGCGCACCGGCTGGCTGACCCGCGAGGAGATCGCCCATTGGGCGAGGATCGATGTGCGGTCGGTCAAGGCGATGCGGGAGCGGCTGGTCGAGGCGGGGCTGCTTGTCGTGCTTGAGTCCGGGGGCGGCCGCCGGAAGGCGACCGTGTTCTACATCCCTCCGATGCCCGGGTACCTGCCTGGGCAGCCGCCGCGCCCCCTCGATCTGGAGCTCGAAGCGGGACCTTCGGACTTCCCCGTTTCGGGGCCGGACGGGTCCACGGAGGACCGGAAAGGGGGAAGTCCAGACTTCCCCGTTTCCCCTGTGGATGACGCTGTGGATGACCGGGAGACCGGTGGAAAAGGGGGAAGTCCAGGCTTCCCCGTTTCGGGGACGGAAAGGGGGAAGTCTGGACCGGAAAAGGGGAAGTTTGGGACCAAAAGGGGGAAGTCTGGACTTCCCCCCAATCCTCTCTCCACTCCTCACTCTCAATCCTCTTCATCGCCGTACGGGGTCGAGGAGGAACCGAGCCGACCAGCCGCCGCCCACCAACCGGAAGAAGACGACAAGATCAGCAAGGAGGAGAACACCCCGGCGGCCAGCCGCGCCGCCCGGGTCATCACCAAGCGCATCGGGTGCCCCCTCGATGAGGCCGAGCGCGTCGCCGAGGTCATCGCCCGCGAGAACCGCGTCCGCAAGCCGCTGCACATCTACGTCGCAGGCATCCCGGCGGCAGACCTGCGCACCTGGCGCGAGACGACACGCGACCACGAAGCCCAGCAGCAAGCAAAGGCAGCGCGCACCACCCGCACAGCCGGCCGGTGTGACCTGCACTGGTCGTCGCTGCCCTGCATCGGCTGCGCGGCCGACGCCAAGGCCATGCCCGACGCATGAGGAGCTGGTTGGCGGATAGAGCAACACCCCGCAAGGCCGCCACCAGCACAAACACGGAACACGCCCACAAGGCAGAGCGCCGGAACCACGCGAAAACAGTCCTAAAGACAGCCAGAATGAGCCGGAAACCCATCAGAACGAGGCTGAGCCACCTCCTCGTCGCTGATGGGTTTTCGCATGCCTCCAGACGCACAACGACGCATCTGACGCACTACGGGAAACGCGACGCACCCTCTAGAGCGCGCTGAGATCAACGCTGAGCGACGATCACCCACGGGTCGGTATAAGGAATACCCCCCGGAATGTGATTCGCTCAGCGTCGATCTGAGAGCGTTCCAGCAAGATCGAGACCCGAAAATCCTGAGCCGAGGGTGGGCGACGGGTCGTAGGTCGGCAAAAGGGTCGGGTTCGTGCCAACGCAGACGATCAGCCGAGCTGACGATCTGTCGAACACCGGTTCGATTTGCCTCCAGGCCAGCCGGGGTTTGTTATCTGACCGTTATAAATCCGCCGGAAAACTGTTACCTGAAACCGCCCCCTTCAAGGTCATTACCGCCCTACTGTTTGTCATGTGCAGATACGAACGAGCGAACGGATCGCGTGGCTGACCTGCGGGTCACTCGCAACGGTCCTAGTAGCGCTCACGCTGACAGGAGGGGATGTGACCACGGCAACGCTGGTCGCCGCCGAACCCGTCACCACAGTGACCGTGAGCGGTCCGCCCGGACCGCCCGGACCCCAGGGACCGCAGGGCGAGCCGGGCGTGTCCGGCCCACCCGGACCCCAGGGCGAGACCGGCCCACAGGGCAACCCCGGACCGTCCGGACCGCCCGGACCCCAGGGAAGCCCCGGCCCAACCGCCACCGTCACCGCCCTCCCGGTCCCCGGACCGAAGGGCGACAAGGGCGACGCGGGACCACAGGGCGACCCCGGACCGACCGGACCCGCCGGACTCCAGGGCGAGACGGGCGAGACCGGACCCCAGGGCGAACCGGGACCGACCGGCCCCAAGGGCGACCCCGGACCGACCGGACCGCAGGGCGACCCCGGACCCACCGGCAGCGCCGGACCGACCGGCCCCGCCGGTACCAGCGACCCCGGACCGACCGGAGCCGCAGGCCCCGCCGGACGCGACGGGAGCGCCGGACCGTCCGGCAAGCCCGGATCGCCCGGACCCAAGGGCGACCAGGGCGACCCCGGTACGGCCGACACGGCGGAACCGGACAAGCTCAGCGCGGCGAGCACGGCCAGCGGAGACCCCGTGACCGTGTGGGCAGCATGGGCCGCCGCCTTGCTGGCAGTCGGAGCCGCAGCGCTCGGACTGCTGATCAGGTGGCGACGCCGCAGACGCGACGAGGCCAGCGAAACCCCTGGTCAGCCCGTTAACAGCGGTAGCACAATCGACGACACGCAGCAGCTCTGACCTACCCGCCCGCCCGGACCGTCCGGGCGGGCACCCCACACCACGAAAGGCAACACCCATGATCAGCACCAACCCCGCCGAGATCTACGACGCCATCGAGCGCGTGACCATCGCCCACAAGGCCACGTTCTCGCGTCAGGGCATCTCCCGCCCGATCGGCTTCGTTGTGATCGGTCTGGCCGCTACCGGCCGCCTTGACGAGCTGGCCACCGCCAGCGCTGAGGGCAGCGTGGCCGACCGGATCATGACCGGCGATGAGCTGAAGGACCTTCCCGCCGAGTGCATCGCCACACGCGGCACCGGCAAGAGCGCGGTCAAGCTCACCACGTACGCCCTGATCGGCATGCACGTAGCCGCTCAGGTCGGTTTCGGTCAGGCGACTCTCACCGAGCTGGGCAAGGTCCCCGGCACCAGCGCCACCAAGGTGCAGAACTTCCTGGCTGAGCTGCCCGAGATGGCCGAGTACCGCAAGGAAATCGAGTCCCGGAAGAAGGCCGCCGCGAAGACCGCCGCCGACACGGCCGCCGTCCGGCTCGTGTGGAAGTTCGCCGAGAAGTTCAAGGCCCCGCACAACGAAGAGACGTATGCGGAAGTCATGGAAGACCGTGGCCTGACGTTCGACCAGGTCAAGGCGACCATTGCGCTCGTAAAGGCTGACTCCGAGGTCAAGGCCGCTGAGAGCGCCGACGCCTAGCAGCACCGGGCGCGCCCGTGTCGCCACCACGGGCGCGCCCGCCCACCCCTCACCAACCAACACCGCAACGCCACAGGGAGCCCCATGTTCACCGTCACCCGCGACCAGGCCGAGAACGCCCGCGACCACGCCATGACCGCACGCCGCAGCGCCGACGAGCACCCGGCCACGTGCCGTAAGTGCGCCACCGGAGGTGTCCCGTGCGCGCTGGGCAGCATGTTGCAGCGCGGCGCAGCCAAGATCAGCAAAGAAGCCGAACACGCACTAGCCGCTTACCTCCCCATCGGCAGCACCGTCACATACACCGGGCACACTCGCCGCTACCACGGCCGAGAGTGGATCATCGCCGGACTCGCACCGCGCGCCCCCTGGTCGGGCTACGCGCTGGCTGGAGACGGCTTTGCCCGCTTCGCGGCCAGCCTGCCGAGCGTGGAACTGAGCAGCCGAGAAGCGCAGCGACGCGAGCGCATGCGGACCGCCAAGCGAGCCGTTGAGGCATGCGTGGCAGTGCTCGCGAAGCACCTCATGTACATCGATGCGACCGTGACCATGAACAGCGCCGGGTACGTCCGCGTGTCGTGGACGTCATCAGACTTCATCCGCGCCGAGAATCGCGCCGTTCAACAGAGCAAGACGGAAGCCGGACAGTACATCGGTGCGGCTCTACTGCTCTTGCAGACCATTCGCGCCAACGTGCAGCGCGACGCATGGGGCGACGTCGAGCGATGCGGGGACCGCGCCCGCAGGCTGCGCGAGCACGTCAAGGCGTAGCGCGAACGCGCCGACCAGCGCCGGACCGGGCGACCGGTTCGGCGCTCTCGCATGCCCCCGGGGTCCGATTTCGGGGCCGGCCAGGGCTGCATTCGGCTTGGTACCTGCGAAAAGAATTTGATCTTGTAGCCTTGTGGGCGTTTCTTCTCGGGGTCGGGGGTGCCGTGTCTGGTCTTGCTTCTGGGGTGTCGGTGGTTCGGGGCGCGTGTGTGGGCCCGTGTAATGGGCGTCAGCGTCGGGCGTGGGCTGCTTTCGAGCGGGCGCGTGATGAGCATGCGGACCTGGTGGATGAGTGGGTGAGGAACGGCGAGGAGGGGGAGCCTCCTGTGGAGCCGGAGGTTCCGGAGTTGCGTTGGCGGGCGGGGGAGCCGCTGGTGTGCGGTCGGTGTACGGCGACGGTGCGGGCTGCGCTGTTGGAGGTGGATGGGTTCGCTGCGCAGCTTGCTCGGGAGGCGGATGGGTTCCGGCCGCCGTCGAAGTGGTCGAGGGTGTCGGGATCTCGGCCGAAGCCTGCCGTGTCGCCGGTGGGGGAGCTGCTGGAGAAGCTGACGGGCGGGCTGCTCGACTTCGAGGGGCGGGCGCGGGTGTGGCTGGGGGCGGGTTCGCGGTTGGGCGGGGTCCGGTCGGCGGTTGCTCGGTCGCGGGCGGTGGGCTGGCTGACGGAGTCGGGTCGGCTGGAGAGTGTCCTGGTCCGGGAGGACCTGGTGGGCTTGGTGGATTTCGCTCTGTCGTGGCGGCTGGTGTTGGAGCGGCTGGTCGGGGATGAGCCGCCTGCGTGGACGCCGGCGCGGTGCCGGTGTGGTGAGCGGCGGTTCAACTGGGATGTGAAGGCGGGCTTCTACGTGTGCGCCTCGTGTGGGACGCACGTTTCGGAGCGGGAGGCGTCGGCGCGGGTGGAGGACGAGGCGCGCCGCTAATTGCGGCACCGCTGGCGACCTCAACTTACTGGCTCACTTGACCTGGTGTCATGGCGGGACGAAGCTGGAATTGTGTCCATCGGGGGAGGGGCCATGTCAGACGATCGCATCAAGGATGAACTGGCGCTTTTGGCCGAGCTTCGGTCCAGTCTGGACAACATCAAGGAGCTGTCCCTCTGGGATGAGAGGGAAAAGCGGCTCGTCCCGCAGGTCAACCTGCTTCCGGCGTTCCAGAGACACCGGGTATGGGAGGAGTTTCTGAGGAAGTACCGGCAGCTCCGGGCCGGCCAAATCGCACGCGAAGCGGAGGCTGCCAATGAAGATGACAAGGTAGAGCAGAGCCGTCGACGCTGGGCGCAGGAGGAGAACGACCGCATCGAGCGGCAGCGGCGTGCAGATGCTGCGGCGATGCGACCGGTGGACCCTTCGCCCCGATCACAGGAGCTCAACCGCATCAACAGGGACATCGATCGCCTGCAAAGCGAGCGTTACAGCAGCGGTCGGGGATTCGATTTTGAGTCCGAACAGTAGATCGCGGTGCTGATTGCCGACTGCTGGTGGCAGCCCATTGCGATAGCGGTCCCGCTGCTGGCTTGCGCCGGGCCAGCGGGTGTGTAACACTTCCGGGCGACGGAGAGACGTGTGCCCTCGGACCGATCATGGTTCGGGGGCTTTCCGCTGTTCGGGGGGTGTTGGTGTCCCCTGCGACGGCGAAGACTGCTGCTGTCCGGCTGGGCCGGGAGGCGGTGACGATCCGGCAGTGGGCGCGTCGGTATGGCGCGCGGGTGCTGGGCCGGGCTGGCCGTGAGGTCGTGTACGACTTCGCGGATCTGGCGACGATCGAGGGCTGCATCTGGCGGGGCGAAGAGGTGCCCGAGACGGCGGAGGGCCGGGATGCGTTGCGGGCTCGGCTGGCGGCGGCTGCGTGAAGTGAACAGACAGGGGTGGCTGTGATGGTCAGGAAGTATCAGCGGGTGTCCGGTGCCGAGCGCGAGGAGCTGAAGGCGGAGCTGAAGCGCCGGTACCTCGACGGTGAGTCGATCCGGGGGCTGTCGATCTCCACGGGCCGCTCGTACGGGTTCGTCCACCGGCTGCTGGAGGAGGCGGGGGCGCCGCTGCGGCCGCGGGGTGGCAACCAGAGGCTGGCCTTGGCCTAAGTGAAGTAGTTGATCACGATGCCGATAGGGATTGAAGTGAGGACGCCGAGCACGAGGTACGCCAGTTGACGACGTCTCTCGGCGCGTTCTAGCTTCACAGTCTCCGACATGATGATCTTCTGAACCCTCTCTGCCTGTTCTTTGCTGAGACTTAGAAGATGCTGCTGTTGTTGTGCCTGGGCGATCAGTGCGTCCCGAGCCGCCTTCTGCTCGTCCATTGCCTGTTGTGCCTGGGCGATCAGTGCGTCCCGGGCCACCTTCTGCTCGTTGATGGCCTGCTGAACCTTCTCTAGGTAGTCGGCGAATTCGTCATACGCCTTCTGGAACCTCTCAGAGCGACGGGTGAGCTCGGTGACGGGGTCGTCCGCTGCGAGCTGATCTCTCTTTCGAGCACGGCGCTCGATGAGAAAGACAGTTGCAACGCCTGCCACGAGGGTGGCCACAATCACGATGGCTATGCGTAGCCAGGATTCGCTACTTGCTGCGGAAACGATCGAGGCCAAGCCCACGAACCCGCTGAAGATTCCGAACCTCCAGGAGTTCCGCTCCAGGGGCTCACGGTCGCGGGGCGGTTCGCTCATCCTTACATTGCACAGCATTGCCAGATGGCGCGTCGTCCTTGTGACTGGACTGCGATCATTCACCTTCCATGATCGCCAAGAGGGGAACATAATTCACCTTATGTTCCGCTCTGCTGTGTTACGTTCGGGGGATCACATCCCCGACCGAGAGCATGATCAACATGAGTGAATCCATCGACGCGGAATCTATGAAGAGTGCCCACGCGCAAGACGATCTTACGGATGAGCAGCGAAGAGAGCTCGCAGCCGATCTCCTGAAGGCGGGCATCGCCCAGGCGGGCATCGCCCAGGGGTCGGGAAAGCCTCCCACCAAGCTTCTGTTCCGGATTGAAGTTGAAGGCGGCAATCCGACCGGCGTGGAGGAGAAGGCCCTGGCTGAGGCCCGCATCTTCTTTGGTGACCGGGCGAATCTTGAAATCGTCGAGGGCGAAGTTCGGCCCGGTACGGGCCAGGGGCGGTTCCGGGCAGATGTCGTGATCGGAGTCGTGGGACGTAGCCGTGGCGACTGAGCTGGTCCTGCCGTCCGCTGACGACCTCGCGCTACCGCTCGACCTGCCACCGATCATCCTCGACCTGACCCGGGCGTGGCTGTGGTCCTACGACTCGCCGAACACGCGCGACGCGTACGAACGGAACATCCGGCGGTGGTTCGCGTTCTGCGCGGAGACCGGCCTGGACCCGCTGGAGGCGCGCAAGCCGCACGGCGACGTGTTCTCCCGCTGGTTCCAGGAGACGGCCCGCCGGCCCCCGAAGCCGAAGACGGTCGCTCAGGTGCTGTCGTCGGTGTCGTCCTGGTACGAGTACCTGCACGAGACCGAAGCCCTCGACGCCAACCGGTTCAAGAAGACGCGGCGGCCGAAGACCCCGCGCAAGCACTCCGAGACGGTGGCGCTCACCAAGTCGGAGGCGCAGGACTTCCTCCGGGCGGCCGACGCCGACCACGGCCGGGAACGGCTGCGCACCGCGGCGCTGATCCGGCTGCTGCTGCAGACCGGCATCCGCGTCTCCGAGGCGGTGAACGCGCAGATCGACGACCTCGGGTTCGCCCGCGGCTATCGGACGCTGCGCATCACGGTGAAGGGTGGCGACACGATCACCCGGAGGCTGCCGGTGGAGACGACGCACGCGCTGGACGTCTACCTTACTGAGCGGGCGCGCCGCGAAGGGGTCGAACTGCAGGACCTGAAGGGCCCGCTGTTCGCGACCTCGACGGGCCAGCCGTGGAGCAGGTCGAAGGCGTTCGAGCTGGTGCGGCGGATCGCCACGCAGGCGGGCATCACGTCGAGGGTGTCGCCGCACTCCCTGCGGCACACCTACGCCTCGCTGGCCGAGGAGAGCGGCATTCCGATGCGGCAGATCCAGCTCGACCTCAACCACGCTGACGTGTCCACGACGGAGATCTATCTGCATAGCCGGGACCGGCTGGAGAAGGACGCCTCTCAGGTGGTGGCGTCGCTGCTGGAGTAGGAGGATCACGTGCCCAGGTCAAGATCAAGCTCGCTGGACAAGGCGGCATGGACGCATCACTGCGGCGCGATCAACCTGGGCACGTGGACTGATCGCGCGGTATGCGGTGGCTGCCGGTACTCGGTGGCCCATGCCGAGGACGTCGAGCAGTACCGGCTGGCGCGCCTCTGGTGATCCGGTGTGCTGATCCTCGCATTCGTCGCGTTTGGGGACTTTCGGAACGCTGATCACGCGGGTTTCGCGCGTCTCAGAGCAACGCTCTCGCGCGATCGTGACCGTCTGAAGGTCATTGGGTGAACCCGAAGGTCGATCTTGCTAGCGACGATCTGAGATGTTTTCGCAGGTCGCCGACATAACGACAAAGGCAACCGGCCGGTGACCCGGCACAAACCGGTTGTCCGGTCTCATCCGACCCGAGGCATGTCTCACTGATCACGAGGCGGGCATCGTGATGTGCGACGGGGTTTACGCCTTGGTGCGTTCGAGCCGGAAGAGTGGGATCAGTACGGCGGCAACGCACAAGGCCAATAGGCACGCGGCAATGCCGAAGAAGCTCCAGAAGTTGAACCACCGGTACCCAATCGCGGCGAACGCGAGCGCTTCGCCCACGATGAAGACCCCAGCGATTAGCTTCGCCAGGTCGTTCCATCCTTCTATGGAAGTCGTCAGTCTGTCCATGTTGTTGTGATGGACCTTGGCGGCGTAGGCCTTTGGATCCTTCTGGTACTCCCTCATCTCCTCTGGGGGTAGCAGCCCGATCCATTCGAAGGGCGGCGGGTCGCCCATCTGCGTGGAAAGCGCATCGTAGGCCGCCTGTTTGGCTCGCAAGATCGTCCCGATCTCGATAACGAGGGCGATGAGCACGGTCGGTAGGACTTGTGCCGCCGTGGCGTAGAAAGCTTCGGTTCCCATGGTCGTACTTCGCGGGCCGAAGGCCGGATGTTTCCCGCCGATCATCAACCCATTATCGAACCTTTGTACGTACGGGTACAGGCGCGACTGGGTTTCCCCTCTCACCCCTCGGAGGTTACTGCCGTGCGCTGGCACACCGTCAACTACAAGGCAGAGGACAGCAGCCCATCACTCGTCGATCGCGGCTGGTGGCTGTCGGACCTGCCCCGCCTCATGCTGATCTGCCGCCTGCGCGGACACCGGCCGGTCGTGGACGGATATGGCCCGCGCGAACCCGGCATGGACGCGGCACGCTGGATCGTCTGCGACCGCTGCGGAGCCCGGCCCAGCCCACAGGGCTCGCTCGACCCCGCGAAGTACCAGGTAGGCGACCCATACACCGGACCGTGGATCCCACTCACGCGGGTACTGGCGGCCGACGCGTGGATGGCCATGCTCGGGCTGCGCACCGCGCCCGTCCACGAGGACGACCAGGGGAAGCCCGGCCTGTGGCCGGAGAGCCCACGGGGAACCATCGGCGGACAGGTCGTCGTCGGTAGTCGAGATCTGTCCGGCTTCTCCATCGGGTTCGAGGTGGGCAACGCGGGCAGCGATCACATGCTGGACGCGCACCTGCGGCTCGGCCGACTGCTGGCCATCTACGTGCACACCGAGGGATTCGGCACGTGGGTGCAGCGCCGACTCAACCCGACCGGGTACGAGTCGCGCGAAGTCCGCCTGGCCATCGGAGACTGGCAGTACCGATGGGCGATCTGGGGTCGCAGCGGATACTGGTCCAGCACCACGCCGTGGTGGCAGCAGGGCTACTTCAGCTTCGACCTGATGGAGAAGCTGTTCGGGCCCAAGCGGTACTCGTACGAGCCGGTCGGCGACGAGCAGGTGGGCCTCGTTCGGATGCCCGAGGGCGACCAGCACGAGGTACGGCTGCAGCTCCGGCGGGAACGACTCGGCCGGCCGTGGCTGCGGTGGCGTGACCGCCTGTTCTGGTCGGTGCAGTGGACGGCCACCCCCGGCATCCCATACCGGGCGGGCCGCTCCATCGACTCCTGGTCCGTCCGCGTTGACGACGAAGTGGTCCAGAAAGGCACCTGGCAGACCGCCGCGCTGATCGCACTCGGCGCGAAGATGTCGCAGATGCGGACCCGGAACGGCTACCGCATGTGGCCAGAGATGGGCAGTTGAGGCCCGGGAGGGCGCCCGAAGCTGAGACATGACGGTGCCCCGCCCTACGAGGACGGGGCGCTCGGAGCGGGACTGCTCTCAGTCGTGCTGGTCCGGCTCATTGAAGCCCGCAACGACTTGGACGTGCTGGTCCGGCTCGTTGAAGCCCGCGACGGCCTGTACCGCGGTCGTCGTCACCACCAAGCCTGCAATCGACAAGGCCAGTGCGGTGGCTACACCGCAGATTGTCCTACGCATGTGCGTCCCTTCGCCGATCTTCCAAAGTAGATAGATCTTTACACCGCACCTCGGGCCTTCACGTTCAGCGCCGTCCCACCATCGTCTCTCGCTTGGAGGTGCCATGCCTAGGCTCGTCGTTGACCAGACCTATCGCATGGTCCCGGTCGCTAACCTCGAACCGCACCCGGACAACCCGCACCAGGGCGACGTGGATGTGATCGCCGAGTCGATCGAGAAGAACGGCTTCTACGGCACAATCCTGGTCCAGCAGTCGCGGATGCGGATCATCGCCGGGGAGCACCGCTGGCGCGGCGCGAAGGCCAAGGGCCTAGGCCAGGTGCCCGCCCTGATTCTCGACGTGGACGATGACGCCGCGCTTCGCATCCTCCTGGCCGACAACCGCACGGCAGAGATCGGCGGGTACGACGACCAGGCCCTTGCCGAGCTGCTGCGCAGTCTCGACGACCTCGACGGCACCGGGTGGACGGAGCAGGACCTCGACGACCTGGCCGAAGCGATCGCCTCCGACAACGCGGTGGCTCTCACCTCCGATCGCGCTCCGACTCCGGGCGGTGGCCGCGCCGACCAGGCGGGCACCGGCGCCCGCGACGAGGAGGAGCTGCCCGAACCGGGCGACGCCGAGACGCACACGCGGCCTTCGGTGTGGGGCGTGGTCGTCACCTGCGACAGCGAAGCGCAGCAGGTGCAGCTCCTCAACCAGCTCGCCGGCCAGGGCTGGAACGTCCGCGCCCTGATGTAACCCGCCGCCCGCTACCCCCTTGAGAGGTCGTGCTGTGCGAGCCGAGATCACCGTATCGGCACCGGTCCACAAAACCGCCCGAGTACTGCAGCTCCAGGGCTTGTTCGATGTGCCCGTGGAGGAGCGGCTGAGCAACTCCTGGGCGATGGACCTGCCGATCGAGGACCAGTCGTGGAGCGTCGGCCTGATCGTCGGCCCCTCGGGAGCCGGTAAGACGACCATCGCGCGGCACCTGTGGCCCGACCACATCACCAGCCCGCACACCTGGTCCGATGACCAGTCGCTGGTGGACGACTTCCCGGCCGACATGTCCATCAAGGACATCGTGGCGCTGCTCGGCGCGGTCGGCCTGTCCTCGCCGCCGGCGTGGCTTCGGCCGTACCGCACCCTATCCAACGGGGAGGCGTTCCGCGCGTCGATCGCGCGGGCCCTGGCCGAGTCCGGCGACCTGGTCGTCATCGACGAATTCACGTCGGTCGTGGACCGCCAGGTCGCGCGCGTCGCCAGCCACACCATCCAGAAGACCGTACGGCGCAGCGGCCGCCAGTTCGTCGCGGTGACCTGCCATTACGACGTCCTGGAGTGGCTGCAGCCGGATTGGGTGCTGGACGTCTCGACGGGCTCGTTCGAGTGGAGGTCGGTTCAACCCCGGCCAGCGCTCCAGCTCGAAATCCGGCCGGTCGATGGGCAGCTCTGGTCCGTCTTCGCACGTCATCACTATCTGAGCACGGAGCTCCACCGCTCCAGCAAGAAGTTCGCCGCGTTCATCGACGGCGAGCCGGTCGCGTTCCTGGCCTACCGCCACTTCCAGCACCCCGCGACGCGGAACCTCAAGATGGAGCACCGGCTGGTGGTCTTGCCCGACTATCAGGGGCTCGGCATCGGGAGCCGGTTCTCCGAGTGGACGGGGCAGCGCCTGTATGAGGACGGGTTCCGCTACCGGTCGGTGTCCAGTCACCCGGCGCTGATCGCCTACCGGAGCGCGTCGCCGCGGTGGCGGATGATCCAGGGCCAGAAGAAGCTCGGCACCCGCTCCAAGCACCAATGGATGCACGCGCAGACGCTCGACCCGCGCCGCCTCGGCACCGTGTCCTTCGAGTACGTAGCGCCGCGCGCCTAGATGATTGATGCCAAGGGGTCTGGCTACGGTTAGTGGTCGTATGCGATCAGGGATCGCTTGATCGGCTGGCCGGTCTTGTCGTTGAGCCAGATCGCGGTGGTCAGCGCGAGGATGCGGGCCAGCACGCGGATGATGACGCCGGCGCGGGTACGGCCGCCGTGACGTTCCAGGTCCAGCTGGCCTTTGAAGGTCTGGTTGATCGATTCGATGGTCTGGCGCAGTGGCTTGAACAGCTCCGCGCCGGGCCGCTCGGACTCGCCTCGGCGGGCGGGGCGCAGCAGATGCAGCTCACGCTCGGTGAGCTCACCTTCGAAGACACGGCCGTAGTACTGCCGATCGGCGATGATCGTCTGATCCGGGCGGGCGGCCAGCACGTCGGGCGCGGCCCGCAGCATGCCGAGCAGCACCTCACGCTCATCGGCCTTGGCACCGCTCAGCGCGAACAGCACCGGCAGCCCGCCCAGCGTGCACAGCAGATGCAGCCGCAACCCCCAGAAATACCGGGAGTGGGACGCGCAGTAGCCGTACTCCGCCCACCCGGCCAGATCTGAGCGCCGGGCCGTCTCCCGCGAACGGCCGCACTCCACCGGAGTGGAATCGGCCACCCAGACATCGTCACTCCACAGCGAGGTGTCGGCGGCCAGCAACCGGATCATGTGCGCCACCAGGCCGCAGGCGTTGCGCAGCCGCCGGTTGTAGCCCGACTGACCAGGCAGATACGGGAACATCACGCCCAACTCGACGCGAGCGTGCCGCAGCCAGCGGCGCTCGGAGGTGAAACCCAGCAGCGCCGACAGCACCGCCAACGTCACCAGTTCGGCATCACTTAGCCTCGGCGCGATGCCGACCTTCGGCCGCCACGGTGACAGCTGCGGCTGGGCCTTCAACACATCATCGATCCGCACGTACAGTGCTGTTGCGAGGGTGTCTAACTCTTTCGTCACACATCGAGCATGGGCACCCTCGCCCTAACTCCGCAGCTACGCCTTCGCATCAATCATCTAGGCAGCGAAGGCCTTCGTCCACCCGGCCGGAGCCGGCCGTAGCCCGAGCGCTCCAACGGCGGGCATCGGCTCGACGGCTGGCCGCGCGTCCGTGACCAGCCAGTGATAGCCGCCGGGCACTGCCCACGGTGACGAGCTGTCCTGGCGGATCTCGACGAGGTTCACCGACCCGAGGATCACGCCGCGCAGCAGCGGCCCGTCGAGGGTCACCCCCAGCACCTCCATGAGCGCGAAGCCCTCGGCGTCGGTCTTGAGGCCCGCGTGGATCAGGAGCCTGCCCCGAAACGGCGTGGTCCAGCTCCGGTTCTCCACGTCCTTGATGCCCGCGATGAGCAACGCCGCCCATGGCTGCCGGACGGTCAGCATCCGCATCTGCACCCGAGCAGCGTAATAGATCAGGAGTTCCCCTCATGGTCGTCAGCAAGGCCCGCCAGGTCGAGATCTCCCAGCGTCGCTACCAGGCCGTGCAGATGCGGATCGCCGGAGTGTCGCCCACGGTCATCGCCGACCGGCTGGGCTACTCGGGCGCGGCCTCGGTGTCGAAGGACATCGACCGGGCGCTGCAGAAGGCCGCCAAGCAGGAGCAGATGGCCAGCGAGCAGCTTCTCAAGCTGGAGATCGACCGGCTCGACCGCATCATGGCGTCGCTGTGGCCGAAGGTCTTGAAGGGCGAGGTCAACGCCGCCGAGACCGCGCTGAAGTGCATCAACCGGCGAGCAACCCTGCTGGGCCTGGACCTGATCAACCGCAACGGCGTCGCGGACGGCGACATGGCGTCTCTGCTGGGCAACCTGCTGATCCAGATCCAGCAGCGCCACGCCCTTCCCGACCCCGACACGGACAGCATCCTCGAGGCCGAGGTCATCGGCGAGATCGAGTCGGGGGACGAGCTGTGAGCACGCCAGCGCCGACGCCGTTGGACCTGTCTCCCAAGCAGTTGAGGTCGATCGGCGAGTCCACGGCGCGCCTGAACATCTGGTCGGGCGCGATCCGGAGCGGGAAGACCATCGCCAGTCTGCTGCGGTGGGTCATGTACGTCGCCAACGCCCCTCGTGGCGGTTCGCTGGTGATCGTCGGCAAAACGAGCGACACGATCGCCAGAAACGTGTTCGACGTGCTCCAGGATCCAGCGATCACGGGACCGATCGCGCGGCGGATCATCTATACCAGAGGCGCCCCGACCGCCAACATCCTCGGGCGACGCGTCGAGATCATCAGCTCGAACGACGCCCGGTCAGAGAACCGGCTGCGGGGCATGACCTGCGCCGGGGCGTACGTCGATGAGATCACCCTGATTGAGCGGGAGTTCTGGGACCAGCTCCTGGCCCGGCTCAGCGTCAAGAACGCCAAGCTGTTCGGCACCACGAATCCGGACGCGCCGAACCACTGGCTGAAGCGCCAGTTCCTCGACCGCAAGTACGAGCTGGACCTGCGGCACTGGCATTTCAGGTTGGACGACAACACGGCGTTGGACCCGGCATACGTCAAGGCGCTCAAGGCCGAGTACACCGGGTTGTGGTACAAGCGGTTCATTTTGGGCCAGTGGGTCATGGCCGAAGGTGCCATTTTCGACATGTTCGACCCGGACCGGCACGTCGTGGATGTGCTGCCGCCCATGGAGCGGTGGCTGGCCCTGGGCGTGGACTACGGCACGGTCAACCCTTTCGACGCCATCCTCATCGGCGTGTCCACCCCGGACGACGCCGGCCAGCGGCGCATCTACCTCGCCAGCGAGTTCCGATGGGACTCCCGAGCTCAGCGGCGGCAACTCACCGACGCCGAGTACAGCCAGAAGCTCGGGACGTGGCTGGACAACATCCCCGACACCTACGGCCCCGGCACCCACGGGGTGCGGCCGCAGTGGGTGGTGGTGGACCCGTCCGCCGCGAGCTTCATCACGCAGCTCCAGCGCGACGGCTTCACCCCGACCATGGGCGACAACTCCGTCAACGACGGCATCCGCACGGTCAGCAACCTGCTCGGCTCCGACCACCTGAGGGTGCATCGCTCGGTGTCCGGGTTCCTCGACGAGGTCGGCAGCTATGCGTGGGACGACAAGCGCGCCGAGAAGGGCGATGACGTCCCGGTGAAATTGGACGACCACGCGTTGGACGCCGCCCGGTACGGGCTGCACACCACGCAAGCAGCCTGGCTGCCAATGCTGCAGCCGGTCTACTGACCCCATGAACGCGCACCCCCGTTCTGTGGCGGGCTGAGGGGTGCGCCGCTCCGCGCGTCCACCCGCGTGCGTTGAGCACGTGACGCGGCCCTGGCCTTGCAGTTGAGGGGCTGCCCGGCCGGGGCCGCGTCACCGCCACACCGAGCAATTCTCGACTGATCGTCAGGGCCATCCGCATCGGGTGGCCCTTTTGCATGTCCGTGGGAGGGCACGATGCGGGATATCGCGCGACTGACCGAGGGAAACCACCTGGCGGCCGGCGTGAGCCGCCACGACACCGCGCGCTGGCGCTGCCACTGGAAGTTGGAGAAGTTCCACGGCGACGACCTCGGCCCGGATGCCGTGCCGTTCGAGACCATCGAGCGCGAGGGCAACGCCCTGATGTACGGCGGGGTGGCCGCGCTGTGGCACCGTCTGATCGGCGGCAATGCCGTCACCGCGTTCGACGCGACCAACGCGAGAGTCGGTGTCGGCGACGGCACCGCCGCGGCGGACCCCTTGCAGACTGATCTGCAGGGCACGAACAAGGTCCGCAAGGGCATGGACGCCGGGTATCCGCAGCACTCGGACGGCACCGGCGCCGCTGCGAACACGGTCACCTTCAGGGCGACGTTCTCCACCAGCGAGGCCAACTTCGCGTGGGCCGAGTGGGCGATCTTCAACGGCGCGTCCGGCGGGCGGATGCTCAACCGCAAGGTGGAGGCCCTCGGCACCAAGACCAGCGCGGCGAGCTGGGTGTTCACGGTGCAACTATCCCTGGTCTGAGCCACAACGCGACTGCCTGACGGGGAGGGGGCCGCTCCGTGGCGACCATCCTGGAGGACTTCGAGGACGCAACCCTCAACCTCACCATCACGGGGACCTGGGCGCGGGCCAACGACTTCGCTGCCCTAGGCACGTCGTGGTCGCTGAAAAGCGCCTCGATCGCGGGGGACGGCACAACGGAGGCCCTGGTCACCGTCCCGGCCGGGGCGACGTCCCTGACCTTCCACTACCGGGTGTCGTCCGAGTCCGATTTCGACATTTTCCACGTCCTGATCGACGACGCGGAAATGCTCGTCATCTCGGGCGAAGTGGACTGGACCCCGGCCACGTTCAACGTGACCGGCCGGTCTCGAGTCACCTTCCAGTACACCAAGGATCCAGATGTAGATAGCGGGTTGGACGCGGCATGGGTGGACCAGATTGCGTTCACCGTGCCCGACACGGGAACGCCCAAAAGCTCGACCGACAGCGGCGCACTGGTCGAGACGACCTCCATCGGCCAGGTGACGGAGGTCGCCAAGGTCAGCAGTGACAGCGGGCGTCTGGTCGAGTCGCGATGGGTGGGCGAGCCACAGAGCGACAGTACGCCGCCGTCGATCCGTTCGACTTCAACCGCGTCATCCGGAGCGCGGTCGTACACCATCAACGCGCCTGCCGGTGTCGCAGCGAATGACGTGCTGATCGGCATCCAGGCAGCGGACCGCGGGTCCACGGCGAGCATGACGACCCCAACGGGCGGCACCGCCTGGCAACTGCTGGACACCTTGGACGCGTCGAGCCAACTCGGTGTTATCCAGGCGATCCGGGTCTGGTGGAAACGCGCGGGATCCGCCGAGCCCAGCCTGTACACGTTCAGCCAGGGCAGCGGCTCGGACGGCGTCTGCTTGATCGTGGCCATCAAGGATGCGTCGCTAACGGCAGCCCCGAAGATCGTGCGTTCGACGGACGGTACCGGCCTGAACGTCACGACGCCGGGCATCACCCCGGATTCGGGGAGCGACCTGGAGGTCCGGTTGGTTGCGGCGTACGCGCTCGGCACCGCCATGACCTTTGCTCCACCGACCGGGCTTACGCCGCTGACGAGCGTCCAGTCGCGGATCTACACCGTTATGACGGCGGCGGCCCGTGCTCTGCAGTCCAACGCGGCCACCGCCCCGGCCAACTTCGTGGCTTCGGTCGATGAGGTGGAGTGGCGGGCCGGCTACACCTTGGCCATCGCCCCGGCGGTCACCGGGCCTGCGCAGGAGGCCAAGTCGGCGTCCGACACGGGGGCCGTGGCCGAGTCATCTGTGGTGACCGTCCCGCCGGACGGCATTCCCAAGGCGGCCAGCGACACCGGAACTGTGACCGAGGCGGCAGTGGCCACGGCCGACGTCATCTCGTGGGACACGGCCACGCTGGCGGAAGCCGCAGCTATCGCCGCCGAGCCGGCTGACGCCGATCAAGCGTCGCTGATCGAGACGTCGATGCTGACGGTTGGCTGGTCGGGCGCGGACCAAGCGGTCTTCGCTGAGACCGCCCAGGTTGACGTCCAGGTGATGGCTGGCGACAGTGGCACGCTGGCCGAATCGGTGGCCATCGCCGAGACGATCGGCCCGATCTCCAGTGATCACGCAGTGCTGAACGAGGTCACCGCGCTGGCGGTGGAGACGACGGCCGGGGACAGCGGTGCGCTGACAGAGGTCGCGGACGTGGCTGTCCTCAAGCAGGCCAGCGATTCCGCGCAATTCGTCGAGTCGGTCACGGTGGGCCTGACGTCGGCCGACAGCGCAACGCTCGTCGAGTCGGCGCTGGGCGAGGCAGACATCACGGTCAGCGACAGCGCGGTCATCGACGACCAGGCCGTGATTGAGGCGCCGCGGTCCGCGACGGACTCGGCGGTCCTGGTTGAGACGGCCACGGTGACGAGCCTGGGCCGGGACATCACTGGGCTTGGCCCGCTCTATCGCCGCTGGTCGGCGGGTTCCCCGTACCGCAGGTACTCCGCTGGTGAACCACGCCGCGACTGGGGCGCAGGCTCACCGCGAACGTAGGGAGGACCGCCCCATGGAACCAATTTCCTCCCTTAGCCGGGAGTTTCTGTACATCCCCGTCAAGGGCCCGTCCGGTGGCGAGGGCGTCGAAGTCGCCTTCACCAACGAGGGCGGCGAGCCGACCGAGACGGACTGGCATGGCGCGACGTGGGACAACCACAGCGCCGCCGGGGCCGACGCGAAGATCCTCGTCGGCCCCGGCGGCGATGGCGCGGTTGCGCTGCCTGAAGGCACCTACCGGGCGTGGGTCCGGGTGTCCGCTCTCGTCGAAAAGCCAGTCCTCCCCGGCGGGCTTGTCCCTGTCATCTGAGGAGACCCATGCTTCGCAACCCAGCCACCGGCGACTTCGTCCGCTACCGCGGCAAGCAGGGCCTCTTCGCTCTGCGCGCCGCGATCGTCACAGCGGACACGACGACCCTGGACCCGGAAGGCGTCAAGATCGGCGCAGTGCCCGCGCTGGACGACGCATCCCACGTCCACCTGTGGGTCTTCACGCCCGGCCAGCTCGGCGGCTTCCACGAGTACAACGTCGCGCCCGGGACGGAACCTGGCACCTGGCACTGGCCGGTGACGGCCGGATGACACAGCAGACGATCACCTGGCGACAAGCCGCGACCCATGCTGCGGCAGTCCTGGAGCGCGCCGACTGCGAGCCCAACCCGGCGATGGTCGAGGCCAAGGTCGCCATTGCCGAGGGCTGGACGGAACTGGCCGTCGCCCTGTCGGAGATCGAGAAGACATGAGGAGGGTGGCTGATGCCGCTTCCCGAGCGTAATCAGGAGTGGCCGCCGCCAGCGATCCGACAGGAGATGCGGCTCTACGACACCCACGGCGCCTGGTACGCCGGCGACCCGGACAAGCTGGCGCAGGTGTACGGCGGCAACCAAGCAACTCCCAGGATGGGTATGGACCCAAAGGGCTGGGACCGGCCGATCAGCCGCGCGGGCGGCTACTTCGGCCGGATGGTCCGATACTTCTGGGGGACGCCCACTCCGGCCGCGCAGGCGCGCGCGACGAAGTTGCACATCCCGCTCGCCGCCGACATTGCCGCCACCTCGGCCGACCTACTGTTCAGCGAGCCGCCAACGCTCAAGCTGAGGGGCAAGAAGGGGCAGCAGCGGCTCGACTCGGTACTGCACGAGGCTGGCGTGTACGGCAGCCTGCTGGAGGCCGCTGAGTTGGCCGCCGCGTACGGGGGCGTCTACCTCAGGGTGGGCTGGGACACGACGACGGCTGATCATCCGGTCGTGGACGCGCTGCCTCCGGACGCTGGCGTGCCCGAGTTCCACAACGGCCGGTTGACGGCGGTGACGTTCTGGCGGGTGGTGTACGAGGACGACCGGTCGGGCGAGGTGTGGCGCCACCTGGAGAAGCACGAGAAGGGCCGCATCTACCACGGCTTGTACCTGGGCGACGAGGACCACCTGGGCAAGCAGATGCCGTTGGAGGAGCACCCGGCCACGGCCGAGTTCGCGCCGCTGGTGGACGAGGACGGCGGGTTCGATAGCGGGTTCGAGCGTGGCCTGCTGGTCGAGTACATCCCGAACATGAGGCCGCACCGCATGATTCGGGGTACGGCGATCGGCCGCTCGGACTATGCGGGCGTCGAACCGCTCATGGATGCCTTGGACGAGACGTGGACGAGCTGGATGCGTGACCTGCGGCTCGGCAAGGCCCGGATCATCGTGCCGGAGATCTACCTGACGACGGCCGGCCGCGGCCAGGCCGCGTCCTGGGATCCGGACCGGGAGATCTACAGTCCGCTGGGCGGCATGCTGCCGTCGCCGCAGAACCCAGGCGGCATGATCACCCTCAGCCAGTTCTCCATCAGGGTAGAGGAGCACTCGGAGACGTCCAAGCACCTGGTGGAGCAGATCGTTCGCGGCGCTGGATACAGCGTGCAGAGCTTCGGTGAGGGCGGTGAGGGGCAGGCCCGGACGGCGACCGAGATCCACATGCAGAAGCACCGGTCGTACAGCACGCGCGGCCGGAAGATCGGGTATTGGACGCCGCGTTTGGCCTGGCTGTCGGAGGCGATGCTGGCCGTCGACCATGCGGTGTTCGGGACGAAGGTCGTGGCCGAGCGGGCGACCGTGGAATGGCCGGATGGGGTCATGCCGGACCCGGAGTCGATGGGTCGCACCCTGGACATGCTGAACCGGGCGCAAGCCGTCAGCCTGGACACGAAGGTCCGTTGGGTGCATCCCGACTGGGACGACGTGCAGATCCAGGCTGAGAAGGAGAAGCTTCGCGACGAGCTCGGGCTGAACGTCCCAGACCCTGCGACGCTGGGCGAGACGTGGATTCCTGACGCGACCGGCGACGACTGATGGCGATCACTCCAGCCGCCGCGATCGAGGAGGGCCTGGAGCAGGCGCGGAAGGTTGCCGCCATGTACGCCGACGCGGAGACGGCCCTGCTGGAACGCATCGCCGCGCGGGTCGGCAAGGACCTCGACAACGACGACGGCGACGACTGGGCGGACAAGCGGCTCGCCGAGGTGACCCAGCTCCGCAAGGAAGCCGAGTCCATCGTCCGCCGTCTGCAGGCTGCGTCGAAGGCGGCCGCGCAGGCGGCGGTGCTGAACACGTGGACGGAAGGCATGGACGCCGCGGTGCGCGGTGCCGTGCTGCAGGTCCACGACCGGAAGGTCCGCAAGCGGCTGGAGCGGGTGCTGCAGGACGCGAAGAACCTCGGCGCGAGTCGAGGCATCAACACTGGCCAGGGCGTTGCCGAGCTGGCCGCGCAGACCATCCGCATGGTCGATTCGGTGCATGAGGGCGCACTGCGCGCGGTGGAAGGCATCTACCGCAACGTCATCGCCGAGACGGCCAGCCGAGCGCTGATCGGCGCGGAGACCCGGCGGGAGGCCGCGCAGCGGGCGCTCGACCGGTTCACGGCGGAAGGCATCAAGGGGTTCACCGACTCGGCCGATCCGCCCCGGACCTGGAGCATGGCCGGCTACACCGAGATGGCTATGCGGACGGCTGTCGCGCGGGCGGCGGTGGACGGGCACCTGTCCACGCTGCGCGACGCCGGAATCAACCTGGTCAGCGTGTCGCGGCTGCCGCACACGTGCGACCGGTGCGCCCGCTGGGAAGGCGAGATCCTTGCCCTGACCGGGGTGGCGGGGACGCGCGTGGAAGAGAACCCGGCCACGGGCGTGCAGGTGTTCGTGCAGGTCGCTGGGACGGTCGCGGAGGCCCGGCTGGTGGGTCTGCTACACCCGAACTGCGGCCACTCGCTCAACGCCTACCTGCCGGGCGTGTCGAGGCCGGCGCCCGTCGCGCAGTCGAAGACCAGCTACAAGGACTCGCAGCGGCAGCGCTACCTGGAGCGGAAGGTCCGGGAGAACAAACGGCGCGCGGCGGTCGCGCTCGATGACGACGCCCGGGCGAAGGCGAGCGCGAAGACGGCCGACTATCAGCGGCAGCTCAAGGAGCTGTCGAAGGCAACAGGGCTGCGGCGCGAGAGCGGCCGGGAGAAGGCCGATGCGCCGCCCGCGGACCTGGAGAAGCTGACCGACCGGCAGCTCACCGACCTGGCCAGCAAGTTCGGCCACGACGAGCAGGCGTTGGCCCGGCTTGAGCAGGAGATGAAGCGTCGCGACGAGGCCGACGAAACGGCCCGGATGGCGGCTGGTCCGGCCGCGCAAGACGACCCGATCGCCGCACTGTCGGAGGTCAACGACCTGGGCGACCTGACCGACGACCACGTGATGGCGCTGATGGAGCGGTACCGCGACGACGAGCAGGGCATGACCCAAGTGCTCGACGAGCTGGACCGCATCGAGCGGCAGACCCGCCAGCGTGAGAACTGGTCGTGGAACTGGCGCGAGGAGGAGACCGACGCCGACCGGGCGATCTCGGACCTGATCGCGTCGGGCCGCTACTCCTACATGGAGGCATACGCCGAGGTTCACAGGCTGGACCCGGCCGAGCTGGACCGCCAGGAGCGGCGGGCACTGCTGGAGGCGGACCGCCGGCCGGGTGAGGACATCGACCAGACGGTGCGCCGCCTGTACGCCGAATGGCTCGACCAGGCGTACGAGCGGGCAGAGGCCGACACGAACGGCTTCATGCTGAACGCCGAAGGCCGGGCAGCGCAGATCAACGAGCGGTCGCTGTTCTCCGGGCCGGCCGCGCGCGCCCGGAGGTACGCCAGCGAGGAACTGCTGCGCTGGTGGGCGGACAACTCGCGGCTCACCCTGACCGAGTTCCGTGCGCAGTGGCTCGGACGAGAGTCCGACCGGCGGGCGGCCGAGCAGATTCGCGCTGGCGGTGCCGGGAGGGAGTTCGGCGTATGACCATCTCCGAGACCGACCGCAGGGCGGCTGTGACGTTCGGCCGTCTGGCCGGCGAGCGCGGCATGCCGGTCACTGCCTGTCCGTACGCGGCGCGTGGTGATGACCGGCAGCGTGCGTTGCGGCTGCTGTGGATGCGCACGTACGTGCGGCACAGCTCCGGCGCATAGACGCGCTCTTTGTGGGTTCGCCAGGCGCGGGCCTTTCCCATGTTCCGACGACACGCTCCAGGAGGGCGATCTCGTCATGCCTGAAAACACTGTGCCGACCACCGATGGAAGCGGCGAAGGCCAACCGCAGCAGGAGGAGCAGAACCCTTCGGCTGGGGCCGAGGTCACGCCGCCTGCAACGTCGGCGACCGACGATACGCCGGTCAACCCAGACGCCAAGCGAGTGGACCAGCTCCCGCCGTGGGCGCAAAAGTTGATCAAAGACACCCGCTCGGAGGCGGCCGACTGGCGGTCCAAGCTCAAGGACGCCCAGAAGGCTGCCGATGACGCGACCGCTCAGCAGGGGCCGTCGCAGGAGGAGATCACCGAGCAGGTCAAGACGGACTTCGCCCAGCAGATCGCCAAGGCCCTGGGCCTGGCGTCTGAGGAGGAGAAGCCGATCGACCCGCAGAAGGTGATCGAGACGCTGACGGCCGAGCGGGACAGCACGGCGACGGAGCGCGACCAGGAGCGCGAGCGGCACCGCCGTGCCCTGATCGAGCTTGCGGTTCACCGCGCCAGCCAGAAGGTCGGCGCGGATCCGGACGCTCTGCTGGACAGCAGGTCGTTCCTGAAGGCGGTCCGGGACATGGACCCGGACGCCGACGACTTCTCCGCCGGCCTGGCCGAGACCATCCAGACGGCGGTAGAGAACAACCCGAAGTTCAAGTCGGCCACCCAGGCGGGGCCGCCTGCGCGCTCGGGAGGCGAGTTCACCGGCGGGCCTGGTGAGCGAGCGTCGAGTTCCGAGCCTTCCATCGACGAGTTCCGCGCCAGGCGTAAGAAGCGCGCCTCGTCTTAGCCGCTAATTGCGGGATTGCAATTAGCTTTCTGAAGAGGTGAAAGGCCCGAATGGCTAACATTTTCCTTACCCCGAGCATCATCGCCAAGGCGGCGCTGGCCACGCTTTACGAGACCTGTGTCATGGCGCAGCTCGTCCACCGCGACTATGAGCAGGAGTTCGTATCCCGCGTCGGCGACACGATCTCCGTGCGCAAGCCTGCGGTGTTCACGGCGAACGAGTTCAACCGCGCGAGCGGCATCCAGATCCAGAACGCGTCCGAGGGCAGCGTGCCCATCACGCTGAACCACTTCAGCGACGTCTCCTTCGCGGTCACCGCCGAGGAGCTCACGTTGGAGATTGAGGACTTCGGCACGCAGCTCCTCAACCCGGCGATGGAGGCCATCGCGCAGAAGATCGACCGGGACATCCTGGCGCTGCGCAGCGACATCGTGCAGCGCGTGGGTGTGGCGAACGCGCCGATCACGGGAGTGACGGGCAACGCGATCCACCCGTACGACGACCCGAAGACGGCGATCGACGCCCGCAGGGTCCTGAACCAGCGCAACGTCCCGGCGGCTGACAGGCACCTGGTAGTCGGCCCGGAGATCGAGGCCAAGTGGCTGTCGGACCCGCTGTTTCACCAGGCTGACACCCGCGGCGATACGGACGGTCTGCGCGAGGCCAATCTGGGTCGGAGGATCTTCGGATTCGACGGCTACCAGACGCAGAACATCGAGGCCCCGACCGGCACCCCAGCGATCGGGGCGCCGAACACCGAGATCGGCGTCGGCTTCCACAGAACGGCATTTGCCTTGGTCACGAGGCCCTTGGTCCTCCCGCAGGGTGCCGCGAACGCAGCCGTCGAGAGCTACAAGGGCTTCGGGGTGCGCGTGGTCATGGACTACGACATCACCAAGAAGCAAGACGTGGTCAGCGTGGACTGCCTCTACGGCGTCAAGACGCTCGACCCCGACCGCGCAGTCCTGATCCACGGAGTGCGCGCGTCGTGACGTTCGTCTACCGCAACTCCAACACCGGCCAGGTGGTCCCACTCGAACAGCGGGACCCCTGCCTAGACGTTCTGGACAACTGGCGGGTCATCAGCGGACCCGAGCCCGCCGACGAGCCCGGTCCGGCTTCGGCCGGGCCGGCCCGCCCGTCCGAGCACGACAACAAGGCCGCGTGGATCGAGTACGCGGTCTCCTGCGGCATGGCCGAAAGTGACGCCAAGGCGCTGTCGAAGGCCGCGCTGATCGAGGAATTCGGGGAGGACCCAGATGGCGAGGACTGACCTGGCCGTCCGGCCCATGCCGCGTACCGGCGTTGCGCTCGGTGTCGGCCTGGTCGCGGCCCACGCGGACGGCAACGCCTTCGACCACACCGACCGGCGCATGCTGCTGATCAAGAACAGCAACGGCGCGCCCGCGACGGCGACCGTGCAGATCCCCGCCACGGTCGAGGGCCAGGAGGTGGAGGACCTTCCGGTCACCATCCCGGCCAACGACTCCCTCCTGCTGCCGCCGTTCAGCGCGGTGTACCGGCAGGAGAACGGCAAGGTCTACATCGACTACGTGGCCCCGGCCGGGCTGACGGTCGGCGTGCTCGAACAGCCGGTGTAGCCATGGCGTACGCAACCGCTGCCGACTACACGGCATACAGCGGCCAGGCCGCGCCGCCTGACGACATCGACCGGCGGTTGGAGCGTGCGTCTGATCGCATCGACGAGATGCTGTTCGCCTCGATCTACCCGACCGACGACGCGGGCATGCCGACGCGGCCGGAGGACGTTGAGGCGATGAAGCGGGCGACGTGCGCCCAGGTGGCGTGGACGGTCGCCGTGGGCGATGAGTTCGGCGTGGCGGCGGCGTTCAAGTCGGTGTCGATCGGCTCGGTCCGGCTGGACCGTGGCGGGTCCGGTGACGCGCCGCCCCCGCGGTACTCTCCGGACGCCTCGTCGATCCTGCAGCGGGCCGGGCTGCTGCCCGGCTACATCCTCGACGGGAGCGTGTGGTGATGCTGCCCGAGTGGCTGCTGCGCCACAGGGCGATCATCGAGCCGTTTCAGGGGGACGGGGCGTACGGCCCCGTGTACGGGGAACCGTTCGAGGCCCGCTGCCTCGTGGACGACGAGCGGCGCCTGGTGCGTGACGCGCAGGGTGCCGAGGTCGTCAGCGATACGACCGTGTTCTTCCCTCCGGGCACCACCTGCCCGGAGGGAAGCCGGGTCACCGTCAACGGGCGGGCGACCACCGTCATCACGTCCTTCTCCCGCGACGGCGGCGGGCTGCCGACGCCTGATCATGTCGAGGTGGTGTGCCGCTGATGGCCAAGGCCAAGTTCAACGCGAAGGTCAACGGTGAAGAGGTCACGGCTGAGATCCGGCGGGCGGCCTCGCGCGGCCTGCGTCTCGGGACCGAGCATGTCCTGTCGGTGTCCAACCAGCGTGTGCCGCACGACGTGGGCGACCTGGAGCGGTCGGGCTCGACTGTAGTTGACCGGCAAGACCTGGTCGGCATCATCTCGTACGACACCCCATACGCCCGCATCCAGCACGAGAACCTCGACTACCAGCACAAGGCAGGACGGACGGCGAAGTTCTTGGAGCTCGCGCTCCGCGAGGAAGCCGAGACGGTCAAACTGATCATCGCCCGGCAGCTCCAGCAGGTGTTCAAGTGAGCTGGACGCGCGACTTGCTGACCGGTTTCGCGGTCTTGCTGAGCGAGGCCGGCGTGGCAACGTGGAACCCGAACGGCATCTATACCGATGCCCAGACGGCGTTGACGATCGGCGGCCTCCCCGCCAAACCGGACACTGCGATTGCGCTCGCCGTGTACGGCGTGGGCCAGGCCGGCGACGACGTGGAGCAGCCGGACTCCAGCGTGCAGATGCAGGCCCGCTTCCGAGCCAAGACGGACCCGCGGGTCGTGGACGACCTGGCGGACGGCGTGTTCGACGCGATCCACGGTCTGGCCAATCACACGCTTTCGACGGGCGTGCTCGTGCTGCTCGCGCGCCGCACGCTGATCGCCCCGCTCGGCCGCGATTCCAGTGGCCGGTGGGAGCGGGCCGACTCCTTCGACCTGATGGTCCACCGGCCGTCGCCGCACCGCGGCCTGTGACCTCACCTTCCATCTGCTGATTGCGGAACCGCAATCAGCGCTTTGACGTGCCCATTTAAGGAGTGATCATGGCGCTGCGAAGCCTGCTCGCCAAGGACTGGCGACTCGACGTCGCGACCGGTTCCGACCCCGAGAACCCGATCTGGCTCCCTGTGCGGGGCCTGACGTCCTTCCAGGAGACCACCGACGACAACACCGAGGAGGACTCGGACTTCGACGACGAGGAGGGCTGGGGCTCCTCCGTCGTGACCGGCCGGACCTGGCAGATCGAGGCCGAGGGCCGCCGCAAGCGGACCGACGCCACGGTGTTCACCGCAGACCCCGGCCAGGAGGCCATCCGGAAGGCGGCCCGCAAGGTCGGCTTCGAGGCGAACATCGTGGTCAGGTGGTACCGGCGCGACGGCGCGAACGACGCCTACGAGGGTGTCTGCACCGTCTCCGAGTTCACCAAGGGCGGCTCGGTCACCGACCTGGAGCCGCTCAACTTCACCCTGCTCGGCCAGGGCGCCCCGGTCGAGATCGCGAACCCGGTGGCCACCCCGTGACCACCTTCCAAGATCTCGACGAGTTCTTCGACGACAGCCTGCGGCTCCCGGTGGGCGGGAAGTGGTACGTCATCCCCGCCCCCGACGCCGAAGTCGGCCTGCTGTGCCAGCGGCTCATGCACGCCAGCCTGGCCGCCGAGCAGGGCGAGACGGTGGAGGACCCCAAGCTCACCGAGCTGGCCGAGATCGTGCTCAACGACGACGAGGAGCGCGACCTGTACCAGCGGATCCTCGGGCCCGTCTGGGACGAGCTGCGCGCCGACAAGGTGACGTGGCCTCGCATCCAGCACGTCGGCGCGACCGCGCTGGTGTGGGTCGCCGCCGGCAAGGACGCGGCCGCGAAGATCTGGGCTTCGGGCGGCGCGGGGGAAGCCCCGGCCCCGAACCGGGCGACACGTCGAGCGACGGCGGCGACATCGACCCGATCTCGGGGCTCCGCGACTACTACGACCCGGACGACGGCCTCTCGGTCTCGCAAGGCCGCACCGTCTCGTGGCACGACATCCTGACGCGCTGGTCGCTCGTTGAGCCGGACCTGCACGAGGTGTACGGCCTCGACGTCGACGAGCCCGGCGTGCTGCGCGCCCGGTCATGGCGGTGGCTGCGGATGCGGGTGCACGGGCTGCTGACGTGTGACTCGCGTCTGGCCCGCGCGCTGGACCCCGGCGAGGGGCGGCAGTGAGGCGGCGTGTCCTCGACGCTTCCGGTCGCTGGCTTCACCCCATTCGAGACCCACAGGAGGTGAAACCGTGGCGCTCAACGTTGGCGAACTCTTCGCGACCATCGACGTGAAGGACCGGGGCACGAGCAAGGTCAACCGGTTCATGGCCTTCATGCGCGACGCCGCGAAGAAGCTCGACATCGACGTGGCCGCGACCGCCAAGAGCGCGGGGTCGATGGGCGTCCAGTTTGTCGGTGCGGCACTCAAGGCGGCCACGCTGGCGGCCTCGATGGGGGCGGCCGCGCAAGGAGCGGTTGGCCTCGTCGCGGCGCTGGCCCCGGCCGGAGGAATCATCGCTGCTCTGCCCGGCGCGATTGCTCTGGGGCAGGCGGCGCTGGCCACGCTCAAGATCGCCCTGGCTGGCGTGGGAGACGCCTTCTCCGCAGCCCTAGGCGATGACCCGAAGAAGTTCGAGGAGAGCTTGGCCGGGCTCTCACCTGCGGCGCAGGCCGCCGCGCGCGAGCTGCACTCGGTCAAGCCCGCGATCGACGGGCTTCGGTCCGCCGGCCAGGACGCCTTCTTCGCGCCTTTGGCCGGTCAGATCCGTGCCGTCGCGGACGCCGTGGTCGGGCCGCTCCGGTCCGGCATGCAGGGCGTGGCCAGGGAGTTCGGTCTCGCTGGTGCGGAGGCGGCGCGGTTCGCCTCCTCCTCGGCGACGATGTCGGCGATCACGAGCATCTTCGGCTCGCTGCGATCGGCGGTCGCTGCACTGCAGCCCGCCATTCAGCCGGTGCTGGCCGGCTTCCGCGACATCGCGGTGGTCGGCGCGTCCTTCTCATCCGGGCTGGCTCCCGGCATCGCTTCGGCGGCCCAGAAATTCGGAGAGTTCCTGTCCAATGCCGCTAACAGCGGTACCGCACTTAGCTGGATGCAGGGTGCGCTGGACGTGTTCAAGCAGCTCGGCCAGGTCGGCGGCGACGTGATCGGCATCGTCAAGTCGATCTTCTCGGCGATGTCCACCGGCGGCTCCGGAGCGCTGGGTGTGGTCGGCCAGCTCCTTGATCAGCTCAACGCCTTCTTGGCGAGCGCGGAGGGCCAGAAGGCGCTCGTCGCGATCTTCGGAGCGTTGTCGCAGGTCGGAAGCGCCCTAATGCCGATCTTTCAGGCGCTCGGAGGAGCGCTGGCGCAGGTCGCGCCGCACATCGGTGCCATCGCGACTGCGCTGGGTCCAGGGCTCGCCGCCGCGGTGTCCGCACTCGGGCCAGCCCTGGCCGCCCTGGGTCCGGGGCTGACCATGGTCGCGAGCATGCTCGCACAGGCGTTCGCATCACCGGAGCTGCAGTCCGGGCTGCTCATGCTCGGGCAGGGGCTGTCGGCGGCGCTCGTGGCCGTCGCTCCGCTGCTACCTGTGGTAGCGCAATTAGCGGGCATTCTGGGCCAGGTGCTCGGCATTGCGCTGAGCAACCTTTCGGCTGCGCTCGGTCCAGTGATCAGCGCCTTGTCGAGTGCCCTGCAGCCTGCCCTGGCGTCCATTTCATCCGCCTTTGCCCTGCTTGGGCCTGCGATGCAGCCCGTTTATGCAGCTTTCGGTCAGATTGCGGGCGCAATCGTGCAATCGGTGCTGCCACCGATCCTGCAGCTCATCCCGAGCTTGCTAACTGGGCTAGTTCCTGCCTTTGTCGAACTGGTTAATGCTGTTAATCCGCTTATTCCACTTTTGACCGATTTGCTCGTCATGGCGATCAAGGACATCCTGCCTGCGGTTATCCCCGTCATCCCGATCGTGACTCAGCTCGGAGTCGCCTTCGTGCAGATGGGCGCCAAGGTGGCCCAGATCGTCGCGCAGATCAAGCCCGCCATCGAGGCCGGGGTCAAGATCTTCCAGTGGATGTACGACACCTTGGTCGGTCACAGCGTGATCCCGGACATGGTCAACGCCATCGGCACGTGGATCGGAACGACCTTGATCGGCTGGTTCCGCGATCTGCCAGGCAAGATCAAATCTGCCGTGTCGTCCCTGGGCGTCACTATGCAGGGCATCGCCCAGGACGTCGTTTCAGGCTTCTGGAACAAGCTCCAGTCCCTGGCCAGCGGCTTGTACAACAACGTGCGCAACTTCTTCGCCAACATCGTCAAGAGCGCGAAGGATGCACTCGGCATCAAGTCCCCGTCGAAGGTGTTCGCCCAGATCGGAGCCTTCATGATGCAGGGCATGTCGATCGGTGTGGACAAGGGTCGTGGGGTCGTCGTGTCCTCGCTGAAGAAGGTGGCCACCCTCGCGACCCGGACGGCCATGCCGGACCTGTCGGTGCCCGGCGTGGGCGTCCCGGAAGGGCTCGGCGGTGGCCGCGCATTGTCGCGGACCGTGGTGAATGTGACGAACCACTACCCGCAGGCCGAACCAACGAGCGTGAGCGTGAACCGCAGCCTGCAGTACGTCGGCGCGATGGGAGTGATCTGAGGTGCCGAGCTACTCACTCGACGGAGTGCCGCTGGATCACCCGGCCGGCTGCTGGCGGACCAAGAAGGGGACGCAGAGGCGGCCGTTGCCCGGCGCGCGGGCCGTTAAGGTCAGCGTGCCGGGCCGGCACGGGGACATCCCGGTCGTCGGTCTTGACTTGGAGGCCACGACGTTCGGCCTGACGTTCAAGGTCACGTCGGCCACCCCTTCGGGGGCGGACGGCGGCTACGAGCAGATGGAGCGCAACCTGGAGGCGCTGTCGGCGCTCCTCGGTACGCGGCATCGGTTGATGAAGTTGCGGTACCAGGCTGGTTCACTCGTCCGTGTCGCCGACGTGGCGATCACTGCCGCGAGCGAACCAGAGGTCAACACCGGCGCTGCGACCGCTCGCGTCACGGCCGTGGTCGAGGTGCCGGGCGCGCTGTGGCGGGACGAATCCGTATCCGTCTGGGTGGGTGCGCCCAACCAGCTCGCCCAGGCGGTGACCACGCTCGCGAACTCGACCGGGCCCATCGTGGACGCGCTGCTGCGCTTCACCGGCCCGGCCGTGCAGCCGTCCATAGGGGACGTCGCTACGGGCGGCTGGGTGCTGCGCCCGGGTGGCCTGCTGGCGGGGCAGCGGCTGCTGATCGACTGCGGTCGCATGCAGGCCGCGGTCGTCACCTCGGACACCTGGGACCTGGCCGCCGGAGACGACGTGACGGGCGAGATCGACGTGATCGGCCCCGGCTCGCAGTTCCGTTGGCTGCACCTGACGCCATCCGTCGCGGTAGCCGATCCGTTTTCCCGCGCGGTGCTGCTCTCCGCGTCCGCTACGGGTGTGGATGCTTCGTCGAAGGTGGAGGTTCGGGCTCGCCGTGCCTTCCTGTAATCGGGTCAGTGGGTAGAGACTCGCTGCGGATTCTCATGAACGGGAAGTTCTGGTTCCAGCGTGTGTTGGCAGTTCGGAGAAGTTGAGTTCTCATGAACGGGAAGTTCTGGTTCCAGCGTGTGTTGGCAGTTCGGAGAAGTTGAGTTCCCACGAACGGGAAGTTCTGGTTCCAGCGTGTGTTGGCA